>DASYBH010000485.1:0-5710 GCA_036500885.1 Candidatus Dormiibacterota bacterium | reverse complement strand
CCTCCCCTGTGACTCGAGGTCAGCCGTCTGTGACCCGGCTCACCTGATCCTGTACCGCCAGCGGTCGTCCTCGAACATCCAGTGGAAGATCAGGGGCAGGCGGATCACGGCCAGGCTCAGTGTAGGCAACAGGGCCGGCGGGGCCGGCGCTCAGCGCCGGGCGGGCATGCCTCGCCCGGCGAGCCAGTCCTCGACGAGGTCCACGACCATGCGCCGGTCCGCGGGCTGGTCCAGGAAGTGGTGGCTGCCGCCGGGAATCCAGGACAGACGCTTGTCATCCACCCGGGCGGCGTCGAACACCGCCCGCACGTCCGACGGAAAGATGCGCTGGTCGGCCGTGCCCTGGAGGAAGAGCAGCGGCACCGAGACGCGGGCCACGTTGGCCTCCGCAGCGACGTGGCTGTCGGCAAGGCTCCACTGCGACAGCCAGGAGTGCAGCGAGGCATGCCGGGCCAGACCGGCGGGCGCATAGTTTGCCGCTCGGAGGTCGGACCCCGCACTGGCGCCCGGCTCGCGCTCGGACGGATCGAGGGTCAGGTCCAGGAAACGCGGGTCGGCGGCCGTCCTGTGCACGGTGAACGCCTGGTCGGGCACGCGAGCGGCCTCGAGGCGGGCCAGCCGCTCGTGCACCCATGCCGTGATCCGGTGGTTGCGCGCCTCCTGCGCCGCCCGGTAGCGCTCCACGTACGCGGGGTCGTACGGCGGGGTGCGGCCGGGCGCGAAGAGGTCGAGCTCCGGGTCGGTCGCCAGCGGGTCCTGCTCGTCGGTCACGGCCGGGTCCAGCCAGGCGGTCAGCAGCTGTGCCCGCCCCCGGTGCGCGTTCAGGATCACCAGCGCGTCCGCCTGCGGCAGCCGGGCCGCGGTCAGGTCGGGCGGGCGCCCGCCTGGCGTGGCCCGGACGGTGGGGTGCTCCGCCTGCGCCTGGTAGAACGCCACCAGACCCCCGCCGGCGCTGTTGCCCATCAGCACCACCCGCTCGAAACCGCGCTCGCGCAGGTGCGCGACGCCGGCCGCGAGGTCGAGCGCCACCTCCTCGACGATCAGCTCTGACTCGCTGCTCACGAACCGCGAGTTGAGCGCCAGCACCGCGAAGCCGCGAGCCGCCAGCGGGATCGCGGCGTAGTGGTGCAGGAAGCTGGCGACGGGATGCATCAGGACCAGGGCAACTCGTGGCGCCCGATCCGGCCGCTGGTAGAGCACGCCGTCGAAGGCCGCTCCGTCCTCTGCCGTCAGCGGCAGCAGCTCACGCGTCACGCCCGCCGGGAGCTCCACGGACTGGCGGACCGGGCTCCAGCCGGGGCCGCTGGGCCTGACGGTCATCACGAGGACGTGCCGTTCAGGGGTGTGCCACGCTGTGCGTGCCGCCCGGTCCGACGGGGTTGGCCGGCACGTCGCTCGGCGGCCACGGGAGTGGGTTCAGGTTGTCCATGGGCTCCTCCTACTACCAGCCCCCCTGCCACGCGCGCACCATCGTAGCCCACGGTCACCGCCGGCACACAAAGAGAGGACCGGCCGGGGGACGGCCGGTCCTCGAAGGGAAAAGGGAGGGCGTCTGGTTCAGGAGCGCGTCGCGCGCTCGGTGGCTCAGGGCGCGAGCGCGCCCGTGATCATCCTGGCGCCCGCCGGCACCGCGGCCGCGCCGGCCAGGTCGGATACGTCGAGCACGGGGATGATGGCCGGGTCGCTCACGCCGGTCGCCCGCCGCGTCGTCGTCGGGAGGCCGGCCGCCGAGGTCGCGTCACCTGCCGTGCCATTGGCAGGGACCACGGTGGTCGCGCTCCCCGCGCGGCGAACGATCGACGTGGCGCCACCGGCCCCCAGGCCCCGCCCGGTCTCCCGGACCGTGCCGATGGCCTGGCCGACCGGGGCCCTGCGCAGCGCGGACACGGGTGTGTTGACGGGCAGCGAGTCGGATGACGCGAGGTCAGCCGGGGTGGCGGTCCGCTCGGCGGCCGGGTGGATCCGGGCGGTGTCGACCATCGTGCCCCCGGACGCCAGCGCCACGCACGCGCCCGCGCCAGCCAGCGCGAACGTCACGATGCGCCGGAACGTCCAACGCCTTCCGCAGCTCTGATCCATGCTTGCCTCCATACGCGGCACAGGTCGTGTGCCGCATCGTTGTGGTCGAGCGAGTTCGACAAGGATCAAGACGCGCCACCGGCGGACGTTGATCGATCCGCGCACCCTCTTGGTATGCTTGCCGAACTGCAGGGACGGAGAGGAGTACGGAGCGACCCCGGGCCCCAGAGAGCCGCCGGTTGCTGTGAAGGCGGCGCCCAGGTCTCCCGAAGACACTCCCGAGCAGGTCCAATGAGGCCGCGCCCGGCCGGCGCGGCGAAGTGCGGTGGCACCACGGGCAGCGCCCCGTCCGCACCATGGCGCATTTCCCGGACAGGAGCATTGCACCGTGGAACGGACCTGGACCAGTGAGCTGCCGCAGCGCTGCGGCGAGCGGGTGCTGCTGAAGGGCTGGCTCCATCGCCTGCGGCGATTGAGCGGCGTCAGCTTCCTCGTGCTGCGGGACGGCCGCGGCCTCGCCCAGGTCGTGATCGACGATGACGCGCTGGCGGAATCACTGGACCGGCTGCCGATGGAGTCCGTTGTGGAGGTGAGCGGCCTGGCGACGCCGGCGGCCCAGGCGCCGGCCGGCGTCGAAGTCCGGGAACCCCGGGTGACGGTCCTGACGGCGACCGCCGCCGCACCGCCGGTCCAGTTGTTCCAGCCGTCGCTGCGCGCCAACCTGCCGACGATCCTCGACCACGCCCCGGTCACGCTGCGCCATCCACGGCGTCGGGCCGTCTTCCAGCTGGCGGCCGCCAGCATGGCCGGCTTCCGAGCCAGCCTGAACGCGCGCGGGTTCGTCGAGATCCAGACGCCGAAGATCGTCGCCTTCGCGACCGAGGGTGGCGCCAACGTCTTCCCCGTGGAGTACTTCGGCCGGCGAGCCTTCCTGGCCCAGAGCCCGCAGTTCTACAAGCAGACGATGGTGGGCGTGTTCGAGCGCGTGTTCGAGGTGGGCCCGGTGTTCCGCTCGGAGCCTCACGACACCCCGCGCCACCTGAACGAGTACGTATCGCTCGACGCCGAGATGGGCTTCGTCAGCGACCATCGGGACGTCATGGCGATGCTCCGGGACGCCGTCGCGGGCATGGCGGAGGCGATCCGCGCCGAGGCGCCGGCCGCCGCGGCCCTGGTCGGGGCGGTGGTTCCGGACGTGCCGGCCGAGATCCCCTGTCTCGACTTCCTGGAAGCGCAGCGGCTGATCTCCGCCGCGACGGGCGAGGACCTGGACGGCGAGCCCGACCTGGCCCCGGCGCACGAGAGCTGGCTGGGCGAGTGGGTACGGCGCGAGCACGGCTCCGACTTCCTGTTCGTGACCGGCTATCCGATGGCGAAGCGGCCGTTCTACACGCATCCCGATCCGGCCGACGGCGGGCGGACGAACAGCTTCGACCTGCTGTGCCGTGGTCAGGAGCTGGTCACCGGCGGCCAGCGCCTGCACCGCTACGAGGACTACCTGGCCGCGCTGGGGGCGAGAGGTCTCGACCCGGAGCCGTTCACCAGCTACCTGCAGGCCTTCAAGCACGGGATGCCTCCGCACGGTGGGTTCGCGATCGGCCTGGAGCGATGGGTCGCGCGGGTGGTGGGAGCGCCCAACGTTCGCGAGGCGGCGCTGTTCCCGCGCGACCTGACGCGGCTGACGCCCTAACAGGCAAGGAGTTGCGGGATAGACCCTGAGGAGCCTGGGCTCCCAGGGAACCATTGCTGGCGCTGGCGCGTTGTGCATGCAGATGCTGTACGGCGAGGTGATCACGCGCGCCTTCTCACTCATGTGGCGCCACAAGTACCTCTGGCTGCTCGCCATCCTCGGCGGTGCGGACGTGGGCACTGGTGGATTCGGTGGCAACTTCAGCGGCCTCAACAACGTGGGACGCGGGAGCAATGGCCTCAATGGGGGGGCGGCGATCGGAGGCGGCCAGGTGCCGGACGTCGGGCGGTTCCTGCAGGACAACGCCGGCCTGATCGCGATCGGCGTGGCGCTCCTGCTGGTCCTGGCGCTCGCGTGGTTCCTGCTGTCGTGCGTGACGACCGGCGCGCTGGTCAGGGCCTCGGCCGAGCACGACGCGGAGCGGCCCTTCCGCCTGGGGCTCGCCTGGCAGGCCGGCGTCGAGACGTTCTGGTCGATCCTGGGCCTTCGGCTGCTCGGACTGCTGTACGGCCTGGTGGTCGTAGGTGTGATCGGGCTGCTGGTCCTCCTCGGCGTCGTATCGGCGGTCAACAACCAGTCAGGGGCCCTGGCATTGGTGATCGCGGTGGGCATCCTCGTCCTCTTCGTGGTGATCGTCGTCTCGATCGCGCTTGGGCTGGCGTTCATCCTGGCCACGCGTGCGGTTGTGCTGGAGCGGCGCGGAGCCGTGGCGGCGCTGGGGCGCGGGTTCGGGCTGCTGCGGACGCGCCTGGGGCGGGTGCTGCTGGTCTGGCTGATCCAGATCGGGCTCGGTCTCGCCGCCGGTATCGGCATCGCCATCGCACTGATCCCGGTGGTCCTGCTGGGTGTCGGAGTGGCCATCATCGCGGCGACCACCCGCGATCCGGCGCCTGCCATCGTGATCGGGATCCCGGTGGGCCTGCTCTTCCTGGCCCTGTTGGTGGTGATCGGAGGCATGGTCGGGGCCTACCTGTCGACGTACTGGACGCTGGCGTTCCGCCGCCTGGAGCTCGAGGCCCCACGCCCGGTTGCCTGGCCCCCAGCCGCCTTCCCACCTCCAGCGGCCGGCTGAGGCGTCGCCTCCGCTCGCGCTACGGCGGCGGTCGCACGTCGATGCGCCGGCCGAGCGCCCCGGCGATGTGCAGCAGGTCGTCGGCGTCGCTGGTGATCACCTCGTCACCGCGCATGAGCGCAGACACCACCACTGCCGCGTCCACGATGTCCCGTGTCCCCGACGCCGCGAGCGCGCTGCCGGTGTCCCGCGCCGGACGGTTGCCGAAGTCCTCGATCCTGCAGCTTGCGAGCAGTCGGGAGAGGCGATGCTGGGGACCGCCCCGCCAGGCCTGCGCCAGGACGACCGCTGGCACGACAGGCCGGGCGCGCTGCTCCAGCAATCGACGGTGCTTCGCCCACATCCGAGCATCGCCTGCCTCGGCGGCGAGCAGCGCTCCGGTGTCATAGGTGGCGCCATTCACGGATGGAGTCTTCGAATGCCGCGCTGGTCCAGCCATTCGTCGGCCTCCCGCAGCGCATCCTCTGGAATCGGCCCGAACTCGGCTTCGTAGCGGTCGACCTCACGCAGGCCCTCCTCGATCTGGACGTGATAGCGAGTGGCCCGAGCAAGCCAGGCGGATAGCGAGAGGCCGGCGTACTCCGCCATCTCGCGGGCACGCCGCAGCGTCTCCTCGTCGAGGACCATCGAGACCTTGCGACCAGCCATGCCGGCAGCGTACCGGGTGGGAACGTCTGTGCGGATCGCCTCCTGCATGACCCGTAGCGTAGGTGGCGGCGGGCGCTGGGCCAACCCAGCCTGTTAACGCGCCACCGGCGCTACAGGGCCGCCTCCGCCGCGCGCTTCAGCCGGGCCAGCGCGTCCTCGGGCCCGCGCCGCAGCTCGCGAGCCATCAGGATCCTCACCAGGCGGCCCCGCCATCCAGGCGGGAAGGAGAAGTCTCGACCGAATCGGACGAGGGTGCCCTCCTGCCCGAGGTCCGCCATGGT
>DASYBH010000484.1:0-3134 GCA_036500885.1 Candidatus Dormiibacterota bacterium | reverse complement strand
CGTGCTTCGCGAAATAGGCGCCTCCCGGAAAGTCGGCGGGCGCCCACCCGCTCCGCTCCTGCGCCGCCCCCAGGCCTCGCTGTGGAGCCTTGTAAAGAGGCTGCGCCGGCGGGCGAGCTGCTTCGGTCGTCCCGCCGCTCGACTTCGGGGCCGGGGGAGCCGCGTTCGACCTGGCGCCCTGGCTCACCGTCGCGTCGGCCTTGCCGGCGCCCGCCTCGGCTCTGGCCGCCGCCGCCTCCGCCTCGTACTCGCGGCCGGCGTCGGCGGCCACCTTGGCGACGTCGACCGCCGCCTCCGCGTCGTGCACCTCGTGGAGGAGCTTGTCCGCGTCCTTGGCCGCCTTGATGAAGTCCTTCACGGCGACGACGGCTCTCTCGACGACCTTGAAGAGCTTGAAGCCTTCCTCGAAGACCTTCCCCCACGGGACGAAGTTGATGATCACGCTGACGCAGGAGCCGATGCTCCCATGGGTGAAGCAGTTCTTGATGTCGTCGATGCCGAGCAGCCCCGTGAGGAAGTCGGCGCCGGACTCGAGGAGGATGTCGCCGATGCTCTTGTGCTTGAGCGCCTCCGCGGCCGCGATCTGCTCGGGCGTCCCGTACTTGCTCGCCGCCTGGTCCTTCGCGTTCTGCACCGCCGAGTCGATCACGGACTGCTGCGACGGCAGGTGCAGGACTCCGTTCTGGTAGTACCCGGCCGCCGGGTTCCCGGGGTCGACGGGGCCCGTCGTGGCGACCCGCCCGCCACCGATCGGCGTGCCCACGCCGCACTTGTCGATCGGGCAGTGGCCGTCCGGGTCGGACAGGTTGACGGGGTCGCCGTTGACGTAGCTGTACCGGTTCTGCGTCAGCGGGTCGGCGCCGGCGCTCACGTCCTTCTGGGGCGGCGCGATGCGGTACGTGTCCGGGTTGATGAAGCTGGCCTTCGCCGGTGCGTACGTGCGGTCGCCGAGCTGGTAGTTGCCCGTGACCGGGTCCATGCGCTGGCCCCGGTAGAAGTGGTCGTTGATGGTCGAGCCCGCGTCGCACGGGTTCTGCGCGCTCTGCGCCCCGACCGGGCTGCCCCACGGGTCGTAGCGCACGCTGCACGCCAGCGCGCCGCCGGTCGTGGTGATGGTGGTGATGTTGCCGTTGCCGTCGTCGCTCAGGTACTGCGGGACGCCGGGCGCCGGCGCCTGCACCGCGACGGCGCGGGCCAGACCGGTGGGGTCGAGCTCGTACGAGGTGTCCGTCCCGCTCCTGGTCTCGACGCTGACCAGGGGGCTCAGGCCGTCGTAGTGGAGCGCGACGGGGCCGGTCGTGCGCTGGCGGTTGAGACCGTCGTACGTGTAAGACGTGGCCGTCGTCGTGCAGCCGGTGGCCCCGCTCGGCGTGATCGTGGTCATCCGGTCGAAGCCGTCGTACGTGTACGTGGCGCAGCCGTCGTTCACCAGGTCGCCCCGCGACGAGTAGAGCTGCGGATGCGCCGTGCCGGCCGCGTCCTTCGAGCTGGCGAGCGAGTTGTCGGCGTTGTACGTGGCCGACGTGCTCGTCCCCAGCGTCAGCCGGTTGCCGTTGTGGTCCCACGTGGCCGTCTGGGCTGAGTTGCTCCCGTCTCCGAAGGTCTGCAGCCGCCCGGCGGCGTCGTACGTGTACGTCTGCCTGCCCTGCCTGTTTCCCTCGCCGGTGAACGTCTGTGACGTCTGCTGGAAGTTGCCGTCGTAGGTGTACGAGAACGTGGCGACGCTGCCGCCGTTGGTGTCCGTCAGGCTCTTGGTCCCCAGCGTGCTGTCCGGGTTGAACGTGTAGCTGCTCTTCAGCCCGTTGGGGTCGGTCTGCAGCTGCGGCCGCCCGGCGGAGTCGTAGCTCCAGGTGGTCTGGCCGCCGCCGACCAGGCTCGACGTCATGGAGGCGGGCAGGCCCGCGTCCCCATACGCGTACGTGGTCGTGGCCCGGTTGGCGCTGCCGTCGATCTGGTCGGCCATCGCCGCCCGCTGGCGGGAGCCGTCGTACGTGTACAGGGAGCTGCGGCTACCGTCGTCAGTCGTCCGGGGCAGGTTGTCGAGGTAGTACGTGGCGCTGACGGTGCTGCCCCCCGACGTGCCGTCGTGCACGGCGGTCTGGTTGCCGGCCGGGTCGTACGCGTGCGAGATCGTCTCGCCGTTGCGCCCCGTCTCGGTGTTCAGGCGGTCGTCGGCGAAGTAGGTGAAGCTCTGGATGCCGCCGTTGGTCTTCACGTTGCCCTGGGCGTCCACGAGCGCCAGCGCCTGCGAGCTCTTTCGGCCCCCGGCGTCGTAGCCGTACGTCGTGCGCCGCAGCCCGCTCCCGTCGGAGGCCACCGGGACCGTGCTCGTGAGTGGGAGGTTGTCGAAGGTGAACGTGATGGTGGTGGGGATGCCGGCGCTGTTGGTCGCGTCCTTCGCGACCGCGGAGGGAGAGAACGTCTGCGTCCGATTGCCGGCCGCGTCGTAGACGTACTGCGTGGTGTCGCCGAGCGGGTCTGCGACGCTCTTCGTCAGTCCGTCGGCGTAGTACGCCGTGGTGCCCTTGTTGCCGAGGGCGTCGGTGCTGGTGACGGCGTTCCCGTTCGCGTCGTACGTGGCGCTCGTCACGTGCGTGACGGTCCCGTTGGGCTGCGCGGCCTGCTGGCTGACCAGCTCGTCCGCCGTGTACGTCAGCGTCAGCTGGTTGCCGAGCGAGTCGGTCTGCTTGACCGGCTTCCCGTCGGCGTCGTACCGGTACGTGACCGCCGTGACGCGGGCGCCCGTGGTCTGCGCCGGCGAGGGGGACTCGACGCTCGCGACGCGCCGGTCGTCCGTGTAGTTGTAGACCACGAAGCGGTTGTCGCTGCCGTTGGAGGTGGGCAGCACGGTGCGCACGTGGTTGCCGGCCGGGTCGTAGCCATACCGGGTCACGCACACGCCGACGCCGCTCGGGTACGCCGGCACTCCCGGGACCGCCTGCGGGGAGGCGCCGGTCCGGCACTGGGCGGACTGCGTCGCGCTGAGGCCGAGGTCGGAGTGGGCCGCCGCGTCGTAGCGGGGCTGGAAGACGGCCGCCGTCCGGCCGTCCTGGTCGATCTCGAGCCGGGTCATGAACGTGGGGTCGGCGTTCTGCGTCGAGGTCGCGAATGCGGACGGGGCGAAGCTGGCGACC
>DASYBH010000483.1:0-5761 GCA_036500885.1 Candidatus Dormiibacterota bacterium | reverse complement strand
TGGTGGCTGACCGCCCGTGCGGAGCAGCGAAAGCTGGAGATGGACCGGGCGCTGATCCCGTTCATGTTCAACCTGATCAACCTGCTCTCCCAGGGGCAGCAGACGCTCAACCACGCGCTCAAGGACCTGGCCCAGAACCCCCACCCGCTGCTGGCGCACGCGCTGGCGCCGCTGAAGACGGCGGAGTCGGTCAGCGACGCGCTGGTCGAGGTGGCGAGGCGGGGGATGTCGCCGATGCTGGAGCGCGTGTGCGTCGACCTGATGCTCTCGCTGGACCAGTCGCCAGAGGCGTTCGTCGAGCAGGCGACGAAGATCCTGATCCCGCAGTACGACCAGGACCTGGAGATCCAGGCCCGCAACCACGCCGCGCTGGCCGGCGGCCGCCAGAACGGCCTGATCGTGATCATGGTCATGGCGCTGGCCTTCGTGGTGGTGATGCGGGTGGACAGCCTTCGCGCCGCCTACGCCAGCTTCATCGGCCAGATCATGCTGATCATCGACGGCATCCTCGTGATGGGCATCCTCGCCGTCCTCGGCATGATGACGCCGAAGACGCCGTGGGTGCGATGGAACGTCGCCGCGGTGCGCGAGCAGATGAGGAGGCGGTATGCCTGATCTCGTGCGCCCGATCATCCTGCTGATCCTCGGCGTGGCGGTGGTCGGCGCCGCGTGGCGTGTGGGGCTGTTCACCCCGCGCTCGGTGGTGGCCTGGACCCGCATCGGGCGCCACCACCACCTGACCGACGACCGCCCGCTCGACGAGCGGCTGGGCGACCGGGTGCCCTCCCTGGCGCGCTTCTTCCGCGAGACGAGCGTGCCCCGCCTGCTCTCCATCGCCAACCGCCGCGAGAGCCTGAACACCTGGCTGGTCAAGGTCGCCGTGTACGTGCTGATCGTGGCCGCGGCGCTGATGATGGTCGACCTCATCGTCAGCGTCAGCACCGGCACGCTGCCGTTCCCGCCGGTGGTCTGCCTGCTGCTGGCCGGCCTGTTCGTGCCGCTCTCCTATCTGTCGCTGCGCGCGGAGGCCAGGCGCCGGCAGGACGCCGTCAACCGGGCCATCGCGCAGTCCCTCTCCGAGATGGCGATCCTGACCTACTCCGGCGCCTACACCGTGTCCGGTGCGCTCGAGTTCGTGGCCCGCTGCCACCGCGACAGCTCGCTGCTGAACCTGATGGCGGACGAGAACTGGCGCCGCCTGGCGACGACGGAGAACAGCCCGCTGGCGCTCAGCCTGCGGCCCAACCAGCTCCTGAGCACGGTGACGGTCTACCAGCGGATCGGCCAGTCCTACGACATGGAGATGTTCGGCGAGCTGGCCACCAACATGCGCCGCATCGCGGAGAAGGGCCTGGTCGCGTCCGACGTGCTGACCTCGCTGTCGGCCGCGACCGGCAAGAAGCTGGCCGGCGAGATGACCGTCAAGAGCGAGCAGGCCAAGCCGCGGATGGCGCTGGCCATCGGCATGATGGTGCTGCCGCTGCTGAGCCTGATCCTGTACCCGGCCGCGGTCGCGATCGGCAACGCGTTCAAGTGACGCCCCGCCGGTCGCCGACCGTCCTGGCGCTGCCGCTGCTGGTCATCGCGGTGCAGCTGGGATCGGCCTACCTCGTGCTCGGAACGCCGGACCTCGCGGCCGCCAGGGACTTCCTGACCGGCACGCTGCCCTCGATGGCCGGCAGCGTGGCGGCCGCTCAGCTCGTGCTGTGGGCGGCGCTGGCGGTCGCCTTCGTGGCCGCGCTGCTGGCGGCGCTGCTGCGGACCGTCAGCGCGGTGCAGACGGCGGGCCGCACCGCGGTGTGGTCGGTCACCGTCGTCGCGACCGGCCTGCTCATCCTGGCCGCCGGGGCGAACCACCGCTCGACGTCCGGCGCCGTGCACCTGTCCGGCGGGTCGCTGCAGGAGGCGCGCGCGCAGCTCGGCCGCTGAGCGGTCTCCCGGCCCGCACACGATGCCGCCTCCTGATGGACCCTGCGCGCCGGGCTGGCATCGTGAGGTAGTCTCCGAGCTCGTGGCGGAGCCTCCCGAGCGCCAGGACTTGAGCATCCCGCTGGGCGGGCTCAGTCGCCATGTCGTCCGCCGGCGCCGGATGCGGCGCACGCTGCTGAGCTGGCCGGTGCTGGCCGCGATCGTGGGCGCCGGAGCCGCGCTGGCGGGCGTGCTGCTGGCCACGGCCGAGCCGCGGGTCGAGGTGCGCCTGGACGCCGCCGGCTACCAGATCGACGGCGAGCGGCTGGGCGTCCGCGGCGCCGGCACGTACGAGGGCCCCGGCGGCGCCGCGCTGGTGATCGTCCGGCGGGCGCAGGGGACCGTCGCGGGGGCGTCCGCTCTGCTCGACGGACGGCACATGACAGGCCGGTGCGAGCTCGGCGCGGACGGCGAGTCCTGCAGCTTCACGCTGGACGGCGGCGCGCTGACCGCCTCTGACGAGCGGACGTCGTACGGCTGGCACCGCCGGTACTCGGACGGACGCACGGTCGCGATCCTGCTGACGGGTGAGAGGGACGCGCCGGTGCCGTTCGCCGTCGGCCGGTAGTACCAACCCGTCTCAACTGGTACCCTGGCTGCCGCCGGCCCGGGTTGCCGGGCGTCGCGGCGGCGGAGATGAGCGAGAAGGGAGGCGGGGCGATGGCGTCCGGTGCATCGGATGGAGCGAGACGGCCGCGCGTGCTGGTCTCCTACGCCCACGATTCAGGGCCGCACCGCGAGGCCGTTCGCGACCTCTGGATCCTGCTGCGCGAGTGTGGCATCGACGCCCGGATCGATCGCACCGCCGCGGAGCAGCCGCAGGACTGGGCCCAGTGGATGCTGGAGCAGGTTCGCGAGGCGGACTTCGTGCTGGTCGTCGCGTCGCCCGCGTACCGGCGCCGCGCCGAGGGTACCGAGGAGGCCGGCATCGGCCTTGGCGTCCAGTGGGAGGCCAGGCTGATCCGTGACGCGTTCTACGCCGACGGGACCGCGGCTCGCCGCCGGTTCCTCCCGGTGCTGCTGCCCGGCGGTTCGGTGGCCGACATCCCGGCCTTCTTCGGCACCATGGCCGGCACCCACTACCAGGTCGCCGAGTTCAGCCAGTCGGGCATCGAGCGCCTGCTCCGCGTGCTCACCGGCCAGCCGTTCGAGGTGGACATCCCGCTGGGCGAGGTCCCGCGCCTGGCCCCCCGCGCGGCCGAGCCAACGGCCGCGGTCGTCGTTCCGGCCGGTGGGCGGGCCGAGGTGGATGCGCCGGCGGTCGCCGGCCGGTCGATCACGCTGCTGCACCTCTCCGACATCCAGTTCGGCAGGAACCACGTCTTCGCCGGCGCGGGCCTGACCGCCGCCGACCAGCACTTCGACTCGCTGTTCGCGCGGCTGCACGACGACCTGCTCTTCCTGCGGGATCGCGAGAGCCTGACGCCGGACCTCGTGGTCGTGTCAGGCGACCTGGCCGAGTGGGGCATGGGAAAGGAGCTCGACCACGCCGAGCGCTTCATCGCCGAGCTGACCGGTCGCCTCGGCCTGTCGCGCCGGCGCGTGGTGATCGTGCCGGGCAACCACGACGTGAACCGGTGGGCGTGCGAGGCCTACTTCAACCAGTGCGCCGCTGACGACACGCCGCCCCAGGCGCCCTACTGGCCGAAGTGGCAGCACTTCGCCGCGATGTTCGAGCGCTTCTACTCCGGCGAGCGGTCGATCCGGTTCGCGCCGGAGCGGCCGTACACGCTGTTCGAGATGCCCGATCTCGAGCTGGTGGTGGCAGGGCTCAACTCGACGATGGCGGAGAGCCACCTGGAGACGGACCACTACGGGTGGACCGGCGAGGCGCAGCTCCGCTGGTTCGCCGAGGAGCTCCGCGAGTTCGAGCGGCGCGGCTGGCTGCGCATCGGAGTCGTGCACCACAACGTGCTGCGGGGCGCCCAGGACGACGAGGAGAACCTGCGCGACGCCGGCGACCTGGAGCGCATCCTCGCCCCCCGGCTGGACCTCCTCCTGCACGGGCACACCCACAACGCCAGGCTCGGCCGGCTTGCGACGGGCCTCGTGGTCCTCTCGACCGGCAGCGCCGCGCTGAAGCGCGGCAGCCGGCCGCCCGACGTCCCCAACCAGTACCAGGTGCTCAGGATCGAGATCGAGGCGGGCCGCATCCGGCGCTGGGCGCGTCGCTACGAGCCCGACCAGAAGCGCTGGACGGGCGACAACCGCGTCAGCGACGACGGCGGCGACTGGCGCGCCGTGATCCCCGCCAGGCTCTCGGTCGCCGGCTGACTCGTCCGCGTCGCACAGGCGTCAGGACGTGCCGCCGAAGTCGACATCCCTGGTCTCGACCGTCCCGGCCGTCCGTCCCGGCGCCGTCTCGTAGGTCCAGTACAGGTTCGTGTGCTTGATGACCTGGTCCGGCGGCGGCGCCCCCCATGCCGTCTGGTCCTCGGTCGTGTGGGCGTCGCTGACAAGGGTCGCGTCGTACCCCCTGACGAACGCCCCGTGGAGCGTCGAGCGGATGCACGCATCGGTCTGTGCGCCGGCGACGACGAGTCGCCCGACTCCGAGGCCCGACAGCACGGTCTCGAGGGTCGTGTCCTCGAAGGAGTCGCCGTACCTCTTCTCGACGAGCGGCTCGGCGTCGCCCGGAGTCAGCTCGGGCACGATCCGCCAGTTGTCGCTTCCCCTCGCAAGCTGCTCGCTGGAGTGCTGGACCCAGACGACGGGGACCCGTTCCCGCCGCGCCTTCTCGACAAGGCTGCCGACGTTCGCGACGACCGCGTCGCGCTCGTGAGCCCCATCGACGACGCCGTTCTGCACGTCGATGACGAGGAGTGCGGTGTTCGGCCGGTTCTCGAGCGTGGTCATGGTCTTCCCTTATTCACGTTGCCTGCCAGGTCGATGGGCGCCCTGGTCAGGCGCGGCCAGCCCCGCCACTCCGTCTGGAGCATCGCGTACACCAGCTCGTCCGTCCACTCGCCCTTGATCAGCTCGTTCTCCACGAGGTGTGCCTCGCGGCGCATCCCCAACCGCTCCATGACCCTCGCCGAGGCGGCGTTCCTAGCGTCGCACCGGCCGACGATGCGGTGCAGGTCCAGCCCGTCGAACCCCAGACCCAGCATCGCGACGGCCATCTCCGTGGCGAAGCGACGGCCCTGGTGGTCGGGATGCACGATGAAGCCGATCTCTCCCTGCCGGTGCTCCCGGCTCACCCACCGGAGGCTGGCGTCGCCGACCAGCTCGCCCGTGCTCCGCAGCGTCGCCGCCAGGCTGATGCCGTCGCCGTCATCTTCCAGTGCGGTCATCGCCATCTTCGCCGCCAGCGACTGCTCGACCTCTTCCGGCTCTCGCGGACGCCAGTACAGGTACCGGGCGACGTCCGGTCGCGACTGGATGTCGAGCAGGTCGTCGAAGTCGTCCGGCGTGAACGGGCGGAGGAGCAGCCGGGCCGTCTCGATCGGGTAGGTGGGTCTCAGCACCCGCCCGAGGCTGAGGATGGTCGTCACCGGACCGGGACCAGTCGTGGGAGCCTGGCTCCTGGCCCGGCCGGCCACAGCGCGCGCGGATCGTCCCTCCCTGTGAACACGGTGCCAGGCACATGGTGACATGGGCGAATGTCCCGGCGCTCGGTGCCTGGTAGGCTTCGCACGCGGTGCGAGGCGACTTTCACGGCTGTGCGTTCATCCCGCTGCTCGACGAGCCACAGGCCAGCCAGAGCCTGGAGCTGCTGACGTCCCGGCTCTCGGCCTCGTCGCGCGCGCCCGCCTCCTGCGTCAAGCCGCCGCTGGGCGGCCTGGCGTTCCTC
>DASYBH010000482.1:0-8307 GCA_036500885.1 Candidatus Dormiibacterota bacterium | reverse complement strand
TGGCGGCGGTGCGGGCCCGCGTCATGCCACCCCGCCTGCTCGTGCAGCAGCTCACCGACCGGCTGGACGTGCTCGCCGATGGGATTCGGGACCTCCCGCCGCGGCAGCAGTCGCTGCTGGCGACGCTGGAATGGAGCTACGAGCTGCTGACCCCGCGACAGCGACGGGTGTACGCCGACCTGGCCGTGTTCCGCGGCGGCTGCACGCTGGCGGCGGCTGCGTTCGTATGCGCCGGGGACCTGGCCGACATCGTCCGCGACGTGGCGGCGCTCCTGGACAGCAGCCTGCTGCTGCGCCGGCCGGCGGCCGGCGGCGACTTCCGGTTCGGGATGCTGGAGACGGTCGCCCAGCACGCCCAGCACGTCCTGCTGACCTCGGACCGGAACGCGGCCGTCCGGCGCCGGCACGCCGAGTGGTGCGCCCAGCTGACGGCGACGATGGAGCCGTCGGACCAGCCATCGGACCGCTCCAGCGCGGTCGCCGCCCTGGACGCCGAGCAGGACAACCTGCGCGCGTGCTTGCGCTGGCTGATCGCGGCCGGCGAGGTCGAGCTGGGGCTGCGCGTCGCCTGCCAGCTCGAGTGGTACTGGGACTGGCGCAGCCGCCTGCACGAGGGATGGGAGACGCTCGACGCGCTGCTGGCGCGGGCCACCGCTGCGTGCCCGCTGCCCCGGGACCTGGAGGCACGCGCCAGGGGCGCGGCGGCCAGGATCGCGTACCGGCTGGCCGACTATGACCGGGCCCGGGCGCTCTGGCAGGAGAGCCTCGACCTGGCGGGGCTGATCGGCGACGAGCGGCAGCGCGCGTGGGCCCTGCATGGCCTGGCGCTGATCAGCCGGGACCAGACGGATGACGCCGATTTCGCCAGACAGAACGACCGGAGCCTGGTCATCTTCGAGGCGCTCGGGGAGCGGAGGGGGATCGCGAGCGCCCTCCACCATCGCGCCATCGCGGCGATCTATCGGAAGCAGGCCGCCGCCGCGCGGCCGCCTGCGGAGCAGGCCCTCCAGCTCTACCGGGAGCTGCGTGACGAACGGTTCGTGGCGTCCGTGCAGGCGACGCTCGGCGCCACTGCGGAGGAGCTGGGTGACGCCGGGCTGGCCAGCTCGTTGATGCAGGAGGCGCTGGCGATCAGGCGCCACATCGGCGACGAGCTCGGCGTCGCCGCCGCGCTCAGCAACCTCGGACTGCTGGCCCACAAGGCGGGGGACTTCCAGCTCGCCACGTCTCGACTCGAGGAGGCGCTGAAGCTGAACGAGCGGCTCGGGCACCGACGCGGGGTGGCGTTGGCGCTGCAGAATCTCGGCCGCACCACGCACGCGATGGCCCGGTGGCCGGCGGCGCGCGAGTACCATTCCCGCAGCCTGTCGATCTGGCACGACCTGGGCGATCGACGCTCCGAGGCCTGGGTGACGCGGAACCTGGCGCGGACGCTGCTGGCGGCCGGGGAGCCGGACCGCGGTTGCGAGCTCGCGCTCGAGAGCCTGGACATGTTCCGAGCGCTCGAGGACCGGGGGGGCGAGGCGGCGGCGCAGGAGTTGCTGAGCGACGTGGACCTGGCGGCTGGGCGCACACGCGACGGGGTCGCCGGCCTCGAAGCGGCCGCCCGGCTCTATGAGGCCAGCGGCCGGCGACTGGACGCGGCGCGGTGCCGCCGGCGCGCGGCGGGGCTGATGGGCGAAGCGCACTACATCACAGGAGGAACTGAGCAATGAGTGGATGGAACCTGGGTCCCGGCCGCTACATACCCGGGGTGATCGAGTTCCAGCTCGATCTGCGGGCGAACTTCTGCGTGACGATGTCCATACCCGACAACATCACGGAGAGGGAGGCCAACCACCTCCGGCAGGAACTGGAGTCGTTCATCGACCGCACACGTGAGAGGCAGGAGCCGAGCTGATCGCGGAGGGCCCGGGCCCTTCAGTCGCCCGGGCCGCGGTTGCTGGAGGCCGTTACCCGCCCGCCACGTAGACGTGGGGAGTTCCGCCGGGGCCCCAGGCGTAGGGGTCGCCCGAGATCGCCCTTCCGGTCGCGAAGGACTGGTCGTATGCGTTCCAGACGCGGCCTCTGAGGTTGTCGGGGATGAACTCCAGGAGGTGTCCGGCGGACCCTCGGACGTAGATGTGGGGAGCGGCGCCACCGTCCGTCCAGACCGACGGATCGCCCGAGATGGGCGAGCCGGTGGCGGAGGACTGGTCGTAGGTGTTCCAGAGGCGGCCGGCGAGGTTGTCGGGGATGAACTCCAGGAGGTGGCCGGCGAGGCCCCGGACGTAGACGTGAGGGACGCCGCCGGCGCTCCAGACGGACGGATCGCCCGAGATGGATGAGCCGGTGGCGGTGGACTGGTCGTAGGCGTTCCAGAGCCGGCCTCCGAGTGAGTCGCGGACGAACTCCAGGAGGTTGCCGGCCGCCCCCCGGACGTAGACGTGGGGAGCGCCGCCGGCGTTCCATGCGACCGGATCGCCGGAGACGAGCGAGCCGGCGACGGCGCTCAGGTCGTAGGCGTTCCAGATGTGGCCTCGGAGCTGGTCGGGGACGAACTCCAGCAGGCTGCCGGCGGAGCCGCGGACGGTGACGTGGGGGAGGCCGTCGGCGCCGACCCAGACCGCGGGGTCGCCGGAGATGGGGGCGTGGGTGGCGGCGCTCTGGTCATAGGCGTTCCAGGCGCGGCCCCCGAGGTTGTCGGGGATGAGCTCCAGCAGCTTGCCGGCGGAGCCCCGGACGTAGACGTGCGGGCGGCCGCCGGCGTCGACCCAGACAGCGGGGTTGCCGGAGATGGAGGCGCCGGTGGCGAACGTCCTGTCGTGGGCGTTCCAGATGTGACCGTCGAGCCCGTCGGGGACGAACTCCAGGAGGTTGCCGGCGGAGCCCCGCACGAAGACGTGGGGACGGCCGCCGGCGTCGGTAAAGCCAGCGGGCCGGCCGGTCACGAAGGCGCCGGTGGCGAAGGTCTGGTCGTAGGCATTCCAGATGCGTCCCCTCAGGTGGTCGGGGATGAACTCCTCCAGCGGCCCGGGCATGACCGTCGAGCCCAGGTCCACCTCGCACAGATCGCTGTCGATGTCGATCGTGACGCCCGAGTACGTCTCGAGGTGGCCGCCCCAGTACTGCTTCACCCGCTCGGGCCCACTCCAGAGGCCGTCCGGGATGCCGGGGTCGCTGGTCGTGGCGACGCCGTCCCACCTCGCGAACCAGATCGAGTCGGGCCGCGCCGCCGCGTCGGCCACGAGATCGTGGATCCCCGAGTCGGCGCTGGAGTACACGCCGGAGCGGTATCCGCGGTTGTGGGTCTGCCGGGTCCAGGCGGCCAGGAAGGTCGTGACCGTAGAGCTGCAGCCCGTGCCGTACGCCTCCATGTCGAAGAAGACCACCGAGCCGGGGCCCAGCCCGAAGCTCAGCGCACGGTTGGCGGCATCGTCCGCCGCCTCCGCTCCCTGCGCGTCGGCGCTGCTCGGATCGATGGTCGCCAGCCCGCCCTGGGACACGCACGGGGCCTGCAGGCCGACGTAGATGGGCATGAGGCTCCAGCCCATGGACATCACCCAGCCGGTCCATGAGGCCGAGAGGTTGCCGTCGCCGCAGGACCGGTTGGCGCCACCGACGTAGATCCCGACGGCCCCGTAGGGCGAGCTGAGCCACGCCCGCATGGTGTCGAGGGACGGTGCGGCGCAGGTGTCGAAGGCGCCGCCGGTGAACGGCTGGGCAGCCGGCGCCGCGCGTCCGGGAGCGGTCGGGGGCTGGGCAGCCGGCGCCGCACGTCCGGGAGCGGTCGGGGGCTGGCCCGCCGCGCGTCCCGCTGCGGTCGGGGGCTGGCGCGCCGCGGTCCCCGGGGTGGTGGGAGCGACCTCGAGTGAGCCCAGGATGCCCTGCGCCAGCGCCGCGTCGCGACCGTACGAGATGGTGAGCAGGACCCTGGCCTGGTCCACCGCGGCGACGACGCTGTGCGTGGTGGGGAAGGCCGGGTCGACCCGGATGTCATGAACCCCGATGACGTGCCGCGTGGTCGACAGCGCCGCCGCGCCGGCGACCGTGGCATCGAGCGGCTCCATCTGCGCCGACTCCGTCTTGCCGCGAACCTGGGCCGGGCAGGCGGCATGCGCCCCCTGGTGGCCGAGGTACACCGCGTGCCGGTCGGTCCGGGCGCAGCGGGTCGGGTCGGCGCCGAGGTCGTACACGGGCCACAGCGCCGGCACGTGCATGGAGACCCCCGAGTATTCGACGACCGTCGTGCCGGGCGTGGCGGTGGCCAGCGCACCGGCGGTCGTGGAGCGACCGACAGGAAGGACGGCGAGCGGGGCGACCAGCATCGAGACGAGGACGCGGGTCCGCCGTGATCGTGGCCTGGTGGCCGGTGGTCGCGCCAACGCCGCTCACCTCCGCTCATGCTGGCGGCGGGCGCCGACCGGGTCGAGGTCGCCGCCACGCTTGCCAAGGGGCAATCCGGTTATGCCTGAACGGACCAGGCGGTGTCGAATCCCGATAGGGATTCGACATCCGCGACGACAGGCGCCCAGGGGAGGGCCGGCGCCTCCGCGCTGCACGCTTCCCCACCCACCCCCACCGCCCATGGGAAGATCGATCTGTGCCTGATCATCTCAAGATGTTGTGGTGATGGCCGGCTTGGATGTCTACATGTAGGTACTTTGCGCGATCTTCCCGGAGGGCACCCACCACATCTTGTGTTTCATGGTTGACACCCGGGGCGGTTGCGGGTAGTCTGTGGCGAGTCGCGGTGAAATGTGGGGAGAAGTGGTGAATCCTCCAAGGCTACGGACGAAGATGCAGCTCACGACATGGCAAACGCACCAGCACGCTTCCACGAATCCGCTTCTCCCCGCGGCCGCGAACCCGGGGGGGCGAGCTGGTGCAGCTCCCCCGGGAGCCCTCCCCCGTTAGGCGAACGGCATGTTCTGGGGTACCCACCGGGTCCGGGTCGACGAGAAGGGCCGCCTCGCCATCCCGGCGGCCTTCCGGCGCCAGCTCCCGGACGGCAGCTTCATTTCGATCGGCCAGGACGGCGTACTGACCATCTATCCGCCGGAGCAGTGGGAGAGCCTGGCCAGCCGGCTCCAGGACCCGCTGCTCGGTCCGGAGCAGCGGGCGCTGTCCAGGGCGCTGTTCTCGAAGGCGGTGGCCTGTGAGTTCGATGCGCAGGGCCGCGTGAGCCTGAGCGCGGAGCAGCGGCGGCTGGCCGGCATCGAGCCCCGGTCGACGGTGGCCGTGATCGGCAACGGCGCCCGGGTCGAGATCTGGGCGGAGGAGCGGTGGGACGCCTACTCCGACGACGCGGTCGGCAGGTTCGACGAGCTGGCGGATCGGGTAATCCAGGGGCGTGGTTGATCGTCCCGACAGCGGCCCGCGGCACCTCCCCGTACTTTCAAAAGAGTCCATAGAGCTCCTCCAACCCCGCCCGGGAGCGGTCGTGGTGGACGGCACGGTGGGCCTGGGTGGCCATGCGCGGCTCATCCTGGAGCGGCTCGCTCCGAACGGGCGCCTGCTGGGCATCGACCGGGACGACGTCGCGCTGGACGCGGCCAGGGAGCGCCTGGCGGGTCTCGAGCCGCCGGCGCTCCTGCGCCGCGGCGACTTCCGGGACCTCGCGGCCATCGCGAGGGAGTCCGGCCTCGAGCGCGTCGACGGCGTGCTGCTGGACCTGGGCGTCTCCAGCCCGCAGCTCGACGACGCCGGGCGAGGCTTCAGCTTCCGCCAGGACGGTCCTCTCGACATGCGCATGGACCGGCGCAGCCCGGTCACGGCCGAGCAGGTGGTCAACGAGCTGCCCAGGCGCGAGCTGGCCGATCTCATCCGCCGGCTCGGCGAGGAACGGTGGGCGGCCCGCATCGCGGAGTTCGTCGTCGCGCGCCGGCCGCTGCGGACCACCCGCCAGCTGGCCGCCGCCGTCGAGGCCGCCGTGCCCCGCGCGGCGTGGCCGCGCGACATCCACCCGGCCACCCGGACGTTCCAGGCGATCCGCATGCACGTCAACGACGAGCTGGGCAGCCTGGACCAGGGGTTGCGAGGAGCCGTGGAGATCCTCTCCGCGGGCGGGCGCCTGGTGGTGATCGCCTTCCACTCGCTGGAGGACGCGGCGGTGAAGCGCTTCCTGACCCTCGAGTCCAGGGACTGCATCTGCCCGCCCCAGCAGCCGGTGTGCACGTGCGACCACCGCGCCTCGCTCCGGATCCTGACCCGCAAGCCCGTGCGGCCATCGCCCGAGGAGCTGGCCGCGAACCCCCGCAGCCGTTCGGCGCGGCTCCGCGCGGCCGAGCGCGTCTAACCCCCCGCTCAAACCCTCCCTCCCGGGAGGCGCTCGTTCTCTTCTTCCCCCCAGCCCCCCCAATCCGACGCGAAGCGAGCAGAGAACCGTGGTAACAACCCGAATACAGACGAACAGGCGCCGCTATGGCGCCGCGCGGCACTCGGCCCGGCGTCGCCTGGCCGAGTGGCCGCTGCTGGCCACAGTGGCCCGAGGCGCGACGGCCGAGCGGCTGAGCCTGCGCTCCCTGGGCCGCGTGTACGCGGCCGGGGCCGGGCTGCTGGTGCTGGTCATCGCGTACCTGCTGATCGGCACCCAGGCCACCCAGACCTCGTACGAGCTGGACCGCCAGAAGGACCAGAACACGCAGCTCGCGGCCGAGCAGGACGACCTCCGGGCCCAGGACGCGCGCATGCACACGCAGGCCGGGGTCGCCCAGTCCGCGGCGGCGGCCGGGCTGCAGCGCAGCAACTCGCTGAAGTACGTGCGCTACCAGCCGGTGGCGCTGGACCTCGGCGCGCCGATCGGCCCGGGCCGGCCGGCGGACACGCCGCTGTGGCAGCGCGCCCTGGCCGCCATCGCCGGCGGGCCGGTCCAGAACGCCCAGGCAGCCGCGAGGTAGCGGGCCCCATGGCCATCACCTCGAGGCCGCTGGGCGCGGCCCGGCGCTGGGCCGCGCCCAAGCGCGGTGTCAGCACCCGGGGCGACACGACCCGCCTGCGGGTGCTCTGGCTGCTCGCGGTGGCGCTGCTCCTGGCGGGCAGCGTCTGGGCCCGGCTGATCTTCTGGCAGGTGATCGAGCACGACAGCCTGACCCGGATGGCCGCCAGGTACCACGTGGCCGAGCTGACGCTGCCCGCGCTGCGCGGCGAGATCCGCGACCGGGCCGGCAACCCGCTGGCCATCAACACGACGGTCTACGACGTGACGCTGGCGCCGCGGTCCGTGCCGGTCGACAGGCGCGCGCAGGTGGCGGACGGTCTCTCGGGGCTCCTCGGCGTTCGCCGTGACGATGTGATGCAGCAGCTGCGCTCGGGCAAGGGCTTCGTCTACGTCGCCAGGCGGCAGCCGAAGGCGCTCGCTGACGAGATCCGCCGGCTCCGGTTACCCGGCGTCGGTTTCGACCCCCAGAAGCAGCGCGCCTACCAGCCGGGCGGTGTGCCCGACGTGACGCTGGGCTCGAACCTGCTCGGCTTCGTCGACTACAGCGGCCACGGGCAGTACGGCATCGAGCAGCGATACAACGGGAAGCTGTCCGGCCGCACCGGCTCCCTGCTGACGTACCAGGACTCGCTCGGCAACGAGATCCGGCTGGGCAACCAGCGGCGCCAGGACGCGGTCGACGGCGCCGACCTGACACTGACGATCGACAGCGATATCCAGTACGCGGCAGAGCAGGCGATCGCCGACGGGGTGAGGGCCGCCCACGCGCAGAGCGGCAGCGTGATCGTCATGGACTCGAGGACGGGCGAGATCGCCGCCTGGGCCGACTACCCCGCATACGACGCCAACCGCTTCGGCGGCGCTGACCAGGCGCGCCTCAAGGACTCGACGGTGAGCGACCTCTACGAGCCGGGCTCGGTCATGAAGGTGGTGACCCTGGCCGGCGCGATCGACCAGGGAAAGATCACGCCCGCCATGTCGATCACCGACCCCGGGTACATCGACGTGGGCGGCGTGCGCCTCCACGACTGGAACGAGCGCAACAACGGGACGGTGACCATGACCAACGTCCTGGAGAGCTCGCTGAACGTGGGCGCCGTGCGGGCCGAGCAGGCCGAGGGCCAGGACGCCTTCCTCCGCTACCTCGACGCGTTCGGGTTCGGCCGCGGCTCGGGCATCGACGTGTCGGGCGAGTCGGTGGGCAGGCTGCGCTCCTCGTGGCGCCCGGTCGACCTGGCCACGGCCTCCTACGGCCAGGGCGTCAACGTGAACATGGTCCAGATGGTGGGCGCGATCAACGTGATGGCCAACCAGGGCCGCTGGGTGCAGCCGCACGTGGTCGCCAGGGTCGGCGCCACGCCCGTCGCCGCGCCCGCGACCCGCCAGGT
>DASYBH010000481.1:0-2607 GCA_036500885.1 Candidatus Dormiibacterota bacterium | reverse complement strand
CCGCGAGCTGTGGGCGACCAGGAGCTCGGTCGCGGGCGTGACCGTGGCCGCCATGAACGTGCCGCTGGAGAAGGTAACCGCGAGCGGCTGACGGCTCACCCCGAAACTAAGAAAAGACCCGAGGCGGCCGTAAACAAGGGCTTTGCCCGAGTGTGTGAGTGCGTCTTCCCAAGATCACCCAGCCTCGACTACAGACCCGAAGGGCTGGCCGGAGGCCCCCAAACATCCCAGACAGACGGGGGGGTTCCGGAAGGGGGGGCCCGCCCCCCCTTGCACTCGCTACGCTCGGTGCCGTGTGGACGACGGTTGCGAGGTACGCGGACCGCTGGGTCGAGGGGCACCCGCTGGCCGGGTACCTCGCCGGCCAGCTCGCCTATCGGGCCGTCCAGCTCGTGGCGCTGCTGCTGGCGGTCTCGACACTGCTCTTCGTGCTCCTGCGACTGTCGGCCGATCCCGCCGCCGTCCTGGCCGGCGAGGGCGCGAGCCCGGCGCAGCTCCGCGCCGTCGCCCATGCGTACGGGCTCGACCTGCCGCTCTGGCGGCAGTACCTCGCGTTCCTCGGCCAGGCGCTGCGGCTGAACTTCGGCGAGTCGCCGGTTCATCACGTGGCGGCGCTCGCGCTGGTCCTGCGGCGCCTGCCGGCCACGCTGGTGCTGGCGGGTACGGCGATGGCGCTGAACGTGCTCGTGGCCGTGTCTCTGGGCCTGTGGCTCGGCTTCCGCCCCGACCGCGCCGCTCGCCGGGCCGCCCTGGTGCTGGTCCTGGCCAGCCAGGGCATCCCGGCGTTCGTCGTCGGCCTCCTGCTGATCCAGGTGTTCGCGGTATCGCTGCGCCTCCTGCCCAGCATCGGCGCCGGCCGGCCGGTCAGCCTGGTGCTGCCCGCCTGCACGCTGGCATGGTTCCTCGCGCCGCGGGCGGCCCGGCTGACCGCCAGCTCGGTCGATGCCGCGATGCGTCAGGCGTGGGTCCGGACGGCGCGCGCCATGGGCGCCACCTCTCGCGAGCTGCTGTGGCGACACGTCCTGCCCAACTCGTTGCTGGCCACGCTCGCCCTGCTGGGCGTGCAGTTCGCGTTCCTGCTGTCCGGCTCGCTCGTCATCGAGTCGCTGTTCGCGTGGCCGGGACTTGGCCAGCTGCTGGTCGACTCGGTGCGGGCGGTCGACTTCCCCGTGGTCGAGGCGGCCGTGTTCGTCATCGCCGTCCTGGTCTTCGGCGCCAACGCCCTGGTGGACGTGCTGCTGCCGGCGATCGACCCCCGGCTGCGGAGCCGGAGCGCATGAGCGGGCGCCGGGATCCACCGCGTGCGCGCCCCCCAGGACATCGCGGCGCCGCGTCGGTGGATCCCGGCGCCGAGGATTCGCCGGTGCTCGGCGTCCGCGGCCTGCGCGTCCATTTTCCGAGCGCTGATGGGCGGTGGGTGCCGGTGGTCGACGGTCTCTCCTTCGAGATTCGCCGAGGGGAGGCGCTCGGCCTGGTCGGCGAGTCCGGCGCCGGCAAGACGATGACCGCCCTCAGCCTGCTCGGGCTGGTGCCGCCGCCCGGTCATGTCAGCGGCTCGCTGCGGCTGCGTGGCCGAGAGCTGGCCGGCATGGGGGAGCGGGAGTGGTGGTCTGTGCGGGGTCGCGAGGTGGCGATGGTGTTTCAGGATGCGCTCTCCGGTCTCAACCCCGTGCGCAGGATCGGCTCGCTGCTGGAGGAGGCGGTCCGCCGCCACTACGAGGGCTTTCCGGGCGCGCTGTCCAGGGGCTGGGCCCGGGAGCGGGCGGTGGAGGCGCTGGCCGAGGCCGGGATCCCCGAGCCACGGGAGCGCATGGGCGCGTACCCGCACCAGCTGTCCGGCGGCCTCCGGCAGCGCGTCATGATCGCGCTCGCGACCGTCAACCGCCCGGCGCTGATCGTCGCCGACGAGCCGACCACCGCGCTGGACGCCACCCTGCAGGCGCAGGTGCTGGACCTGCTGCGCGCCCGGCTGCCCCTCTCGGCCCTGCTGCTCGTCACGCACGATCTCGGTGTGGCGGCCGCCCTGTGCGACCGGCTGCTCGTCGTCTACGCGGGCCGGCCCGCCGAGGACGGCCCGGCGGAGCAGGTGCTCACCGCTCCGCGGCACCCGTACACGGCGGCGCTGCTCGCTGCCGTGCCCAGGTTGGGGCGGGGCGGCGCACCGCGGCCCATCCCGGGCCAGGCGCCCGGTTTCGGAGAGGCGCCGCCGGCATGCGCGTTCGCCCCTCGCTGCGAGCGGGCCATCGAGCACTGCCGCCGGGTGCGGCCACCGCTGGAGCCGCTGGACGACCGGCTGGTGGCGTGCTGGAACCCGGTCCCGCCCTAGAACTGCGGCCCTTCCAATGACCGTCGCGTGCCCGGCTGCCGGTGAAGCGGACGCGTCAGGCTTTGACCGTGAAGCCGGCCGCCCGCATCCCGGAGTCGTAGCGGTCGATGTACGGCTGCATCAGCGTGCGCTCGTAGGTGTCCACTCCGCTCGTACCCAGACTGTCGAGGGCCTTGGTGTCGGCATCCAGCTTGGGCTGCAGCGCGAGCACGGCTCTCTGATCGCGGCGCTGCACCGCCTGCAGGAACGACTTCATGTCCGCGGACGTCGTCTGCAGCGCC
>DASYBH010000480.1:0-15001 GCA_036500885.1 Candidatus Dormiibacterota bacterium | reverse complement strand
CTCCCCGTCGAGCTCGAGGTCGAGAAGAAGCTCGGCATCTCCGGCAAGCAGCAGATCGAGGAGTTCGGCATCGAGCGCTTCAACGCGCTGTGCCGGCAGAGCGTGTTCGAGTACGTGGACGCGTGGACCGAGATGTCCAGGCGGATGGCCTTCTGGCAGGACTACGACGACGCGTACATGACCCTCCACTCCGACTACATCCAGTCGGTCTGGTGGGCGCTGAAGACCATGTGGGACCGCGGCCTGATCTACAGGGGCTTCCGCGTCGCGCCGTACTGCCCGCGGTGCATGACCCCGCTGTCCAGTCACGAGCTGGCCCTGGGGTACAGGGACGACGTCCCCGACCCCAGCGTGTACGTGCGCTTCCGCCTGAAGAGCGACCCGAGCACCAGCGTGCTGGCCTGGACCACGACGCCGTGGACCCTGCCGGGCAACGTGGCGCTGGCGGTCGGCGAGGACGTCGACTACGTCAGGGTGAGGCAGCGGGGTGCGGGCGGTAGCGCTCCGGAGCACGTCGAGCACCTCATCCTCGCCGAGGCCAGGCTGGACGCGCTGGAGGGCGAGTACGAGGTCGTCCAGCGCCTGAAGGGGTCCGAGCTCGTCGGCCTGGACTACGAGCCGCTCTACACCTACCTGCCGCCGAAGGAGCGGGCCTGGTACATCGTGAGCGGGGACTTCGTGTCCGTCGACGAGGGCACCGGCATCGTCCACACCGCCGCCGCGTACGGCGCCGACGACCTGCGCCTCTGCCAGGAGAAGGGCATCCCGGTCCGGCACACCGTCGACCTGCGCGGCCGCTTCCTGCCCCAGGTCGAGAAGTTCGCCGGCGTCCGGGTTCGGGAGGCCAACCCGCTGGTCATCGAGGACCTGCGGGAGCGCGGCCTGCTCTACCGGGCGGCCGAGATCCGGCACACCTACCCGTTCTGCTGGCGCTGCGACACCGCGCTGATCTACTACGCCCTCGACTCCTGGTACCTCCGGACGACCGCCGTCAAGGACCAGCTGGTGGCCAACAACGCGGCCACGAACTGGATCCCCGCCCACATCAAGACGGGCCGCATGGGCGACTGGCTGGAGAACAACGTGGACTGGGCGCTCTCCCGCTCGCGCTACTGGGGCACGCCCCTGCCGTTCTGGGTGTGCGCCAGGTGCGGCGCCCAGCGCTGTGTCGGGTCGGCCGAGGAGCTGGGCCTCGACCCCGACAGCGATCTCCACCGGCCGTACATCGACGCGGTCAAGCTACCCTGCGACTGTGGCGCGGAGATGGCGCGGGTGCCCGAGGTCCTGGACGGCTGGTTCGACTCGGGCGCCATGCCGTATGCCCAGCGCGGCTACCCGCGGAAGGGCCGGGAGCTCTTCGAGGCCAGCTTTCCGGCCGACTTCATCGCCGAGGCGATGGATCAGACCCGCGGCTGGTTCTACTCGCTCCTCGCCGAGTCCACGATCCTGTTCGGCCAGAACGCCTATCGCAACGTGATCTGCCTGGGGATGGTGCTCGACACCCAGGGCAAGAAGGCCAGCAAGTCGCGCGGCAACGCGCTGGACCCGACGCATCTGTTCGACACGTTCGGCGCCGACGCCGTGCGCTGGGTCTTCTTCACCCAGCCGGTCGGCGAGAACTACCGGGTGGGCGAGGGCCCGCTCCAGCAGGTCGTGCGCCAGCTGCTGCTCCCGCTCTGGAACGTCTACTCGTTCTTCGTCATGTACGCCAACATCGACGGGGTCAGGCCGGCCGGCCAGACGCCCGTTCCGCTGGCCGAACGCTCGGTCCTCGACCGCTGGCTGCTGTCCAGGCTGAGCCACCTGGTCGAGACGGTGGACAGCGGGCTGGAGCGCTACGACGTCAACGGCGCCGCCAGGCCGCTCCAGGACTTCGTGGAGGACCTGTCCAACTGGTACGTGCGCCGCTCGCGCCGCCGCTTCTGGAAGTCGGAGTCGGACACCGACAAGGCGGCCGCCTACCAGACGCTCTACGAGACGCTGGTGGTCCTCACGCGCCTGCTGGCGCCCTTCACGCCGTTCATCGCCGACGCCATCCACCGCAACCTGCGCGATGGCGAGAGCGTCCACCTGGCCGACTTTCCCACCGCGGTCGAGGAGGTGCGCGACCGCGCGCTGGAGGAGGAGATGGCGCAGGCCCGCGCTGCCGTGCAGGTCGGCCTGGCCAGGCGGGACGAGGCGCGCATCAAGGTGCGCCAGCCGCTGCCCTCCTTCACCCTGACGCACGAGCTGCTGCCGGAGGTCGCGGCGATCGTGCGCGACGAGCTCAACGTCAAGGAGCTGCGCGTGGGCGCCGACCTCGCGCTGGACACCACCATCACCGAGGAGCTTCGCCTGGAGGGCAGGGCGCGCGACGCCGTCCGCATGGTGCAGGATCTGCGCAAGCGCAGCGGACTCCAGGTCGAGAACCGCATCCGGCTCCACCACGACGGGGGCCCGGACTGGGCGCAAGTGTTCGAGCGGTTCGGCGACACCATCGCCGCCGAGACGCTGGCGGTGGAGGTGCGGGCCGGACGGACGGACGGCCTGGACGGTGAAGCCGAGGGAGGTGGACTCTGGATCGGACTGAATCGGGTGTAGGGAGACTCAGCGCGGGGCGAGCGGTGTTCGCGACCCTGGCGGTGCTGGTCTTCGTCCTGGACCGCGTCACCAAGGGCCTGGTGTCCGCCAACGTGCCCTATGGCGACGAGCGGCAGGTGCTGCCCTTCCTCTGGATCACGAACAGCCACAACGCGGGCGCCGCGTTCGGCGTCGCGCAGGAGGGGGCGCTGCTCGTGGTCTTCCTGCTCGGCTCCATCGCGGTCGCCATCGGCCTCGTGTACTACGTCGCGCGGACCCCGGTCTCGGTGGCGGCCGCCGCCCTGCTCGGGCTGATCATGGGCGGCACCGTGGGCAACGGCTACGACCGGCTGGTCCACCACACCGTGACGGATTTCATCGCCGTCCACTTCTGGCCGGTGTTCAACGTGGCGGATTCCGCGATCTCCGTCGGCGTCGTGCTGCTGCTGGTCGGGTACCTGGTGAGGCCCAGACGCGCCGGCTGACGGTCCGCGCCGCCGGCGGCCGGCTGGACCGGGTGCTCGCGGACCTGGACCCCGAGCTGAGCCGGTCGGCGGCCGGCAGGCTGGCCCGCGGCGGCCTGGTGACGGTGAACGGGCGCCCGGGCCGGCCGGCCGACAGCGTGCGCGTGGGCGACGTGCTCGAGTACGAGCCGCCCGAGCCCGAGGTGCTGGAGCCCGGGCCCCAGGCGATCGCGCTCGACATCGTCCACGACGACCCGGACCTGGTCGTGATCGACAAGCCGGCCGGCATGGTGGTCCACCCGGCCGCCGGCCATCACTCGGGCACGCTGGTCCACGCCCTCCTGGGCCTGGGTGGCGCCTGGTCCACCATGGGAGGGGCGGCCCGCCCGGGGATCGTGCACCGGCTGGACAAGGGCACCTCCGGCCTGATCCTGGCAGCGCGAACGGACCAGGCCCACCGCGCGCTCGCGGCGCAGCTCGCCGACCGCACGCTGTCACGCACGTACCTGGCCATCGTGCGCGGCGCCGTGCTCCCGGCCGACCGGGTGGTGGAGGGCCCGATCGGACGCCACCCGCGCGACCGGGTCCGGATGGCGGTGGTCGAGGGCGGCCGCGCGGCCCGAACGCGTGTACGAGCGGTCGAGCACCGCGGCGGTCATACACTCGTGCAATGCGAGCTCGATACCGGCCGGACCCACCAGATCCGCGTACACCTGGCCGCGCTGGGCCATCCCGTCGCGGGCGACGATCTCTACGGCCGGAGGCGGCCGGGTGACCCCGAGCGGCCGATGCTGCATGCGCACCGCCTTCGCTTCCGCCACCCGCGAACGGGCGATGTGGTGACGTTCGAGTCGCCGGCGCCAGCCGACTTCGCCGCCTTCTGGGAGCGTCTGCGATGAAGGGCATGCTCGTCGTGATGTCGGGGCCGGGCGGCGTCGGCAAGGACACGCTGATCGCGATGCTGCTGGCGCGCGACCCCTGGCTCAGCTACTCGGTGTCGTACACGACCCGTCCGCGTCGGGACTACGAGGTGGACGGCGAGCACTACTGCTTCGTCGACGAGGCCGAGTTCTGGCGGCTGGTCGCCGAGGGCGAGCTGCTGGAGTACGCCCGCGTGAACGGGCACCTGTACGGCACCTCGGTCACCCGGATCGACGAGACGCTGCGGCTCGGCCGGGACGTCATCCTGAAGATCGAAGTGCAGGGCGCGGAGCAGGTGCGCGTGCGCCGGCCCGACGCCCTCTTCATCTTCATCAGCCCGCCCTCGATGGACGAGCTCCTGCGCCGCCGCGTGCAGCGGGGCAGCGAGTCAGCGGAGGAGATGGAGGCGCGCCAGCGCCTCGCCGAGGTCGAGATGGGCTACGCGCCTCGTTACGACCACGTCGTCGTGAACGACGACGCCGAGCGGGCGCTGGCGGAGATCCGGGCGATCCTGGAGGATGCGCGCAGGAGGCACGGTGAGCCCGCTCGAACCCGCTGAGGTCCCGGCCGCCGTGCGCGGCCGGCGTGTGGCCGTCCTGGTCTCGGGCGGCATCGCGGCCTACAAGGTGGCGGACCTGGTCTCGCGGCTGGTCCAGGCGGGCTGCGAGGTGCGGGTGGCGATGACCGCCGCCGCCACCCGCTTCGTCGGGCCGGCGACCTTCCACGGGTTGTCGGGGAGGCAGGTTCAGACCGACCTGTTCGCGCCCGACGGGCCGCCCGAGCCGCACGTGGAGCTGGGTGACTGGGCCCAGCTGGCGCTCGTGGCGCCGGCCACGGCCGACCTGCTGGCCCGGCTGGCCAGCGGGCACGCGGACGACCTGGTGACCGCGACCGTGCTGGCGGCTCGCTGCCCGGTCGTGGTGGCGCCGGCGATGAACGATGCGATGTGGGCCAAGCCGGCGGTGGCGGAGAACGTGGCCGTGCTGCGCACCCGTGGCTGCATCGTGGTGGAGCCGGAGTCCGGCCACCTGGCCAGCGGCCACGTCGGCGCCGGCCGGCTGGCAGGGGCCCCGGCCGTGCTGCTCGCTCTGGGCCAGGCCGCCGGGGGCCGCCGCGACCTCGTGGGCCGGCGCGTGGTCGTCAGCGCCGGCGGCACACGTGAACCGCTGGACCCGGTGCGGTACGTCAGCAACTACTCCAGCGGCAAGATGGGGTTCGCCGTGGCCGCGGCGGCAGCCGATCGCGGGGCAGAGGTGGCGCTGGTGACGACGGCGCAGCACCCACCGCACCCTGGCGTCCGCCTGCGGCCCGTGGAGACGGCGGGCGAGATGCGGCAGGCGCTGCTCGACGAGATCCGCGGCGCCCACCTGCTGGTGATGGCGGCCGCGGTGGCCGACTTTCGACCGGCGCGCCGGCTCCCGCACAAGATTCGCCGCGAGGAGCGGCGGGAGCTGGTGCTGGAGCTCGTGCGCAACGAGGACATCGTCGGCGAGCTGGGCCGGCAGCCGGGCGCGGAGGGCGTGTACCGGGTCGGCTTCGCGGCCGAGGACGCCGAGCTGGCGGCCAAGGCGACGGACAAGCTGGAGCGCAAGGGCCTGGACGCGATCTTCGCCAACGACATCAGCCGGTCCGACGTCGGCTTCGCCGTGGACCACAACGCGGGTATCCTCCTTCTGCGGGACGGCACCAGGGTGGACTTCGCCCGCATGACCAAGCGGGAGGTGGCGGATGGGTTGCTGGACGTCGTCGTACCGAGGCTGAAACCATGATGAAACTGATCGCCGGGGTGCTCGGGATCGCACTGCTGGCCGCGTGCGGGTCCGGCCGGACGCAGGCCGACCAGGACAAGGACGGCAGGACGCTGGCCGGTGCGCTGCGCGCCGTCGACGTGGGCGGCGCGTCCTTCAAGCTGGACAACCGGCTCCAGCTCACGGGCGGGGACATCCCGCGCGGCCAGGCGCTCCAGCTCCACGCCACCGCGGACAGCGGCGTCATCAAGGACGGCGCGGCCCACTTCGGCTATCGCGTCCAGCAGGCCCAGCAGGCGACCAGCTACGACATGCTGGTCTCCGGAGGGCGGTTGTACGTCAAGCACCAGGGCAGCTCGACCTGGAAGACCGCGCCGGATGCCGCCGCCACCACGCTGTTCGCGGCCCTGCGTCTCGAGCTCGTCCGCGAGACGGCGCTGCTGGCCGCGTCGGTGTCGTCCGGCGCCGTGACCAGGATCGACACCGGCTTCGCCCGCAAGTACGTGGTCAGGCCGGCGCCCGACCAGCTCGAGCAGCTGCAGTCGATCCCGGTGCAGGGCGCCGCCGAGGACCGGTTCCTCAAGACGGCGACCGGCGAGCTGGACCTGTACCTGATGGTGCCGGGGGGCAACCTGGGGAGGATCGAGGTCCACCTGTCCGGCATCGACCCGTCGAACGGGGAGAAGCAGGAGATCCTGAGCACGCTGGACCTGCGTTCCGCCAGGGTGGGCGCCCTCCAGCCGCCGGCCGACGCCCAGCAGGTCGCCCCGGCGGAACTCCTCACGTAGACCGAAGCTCGAGCTGTTGCTCTACGCCGAGGTCGCGGTCGAGGCGGGCCGTGCGATGGATCGCGAGACGTACACCTACGCCGTGCCCGAGGGGATGGACCTCGTGCCCGGGCACCGGGTCTGGGTGCCGTTCGGCCGGCGCGACTCGGCCGGGTACGTCGCGGCCCTGCACGCCGATGATCCGGGCCGCGAGGTCAAGGCGATCGAGCGCGCCGACGCGGAGCCGCTGCTCCTGCCTCACCACATGGAGCTGGCGCGGGCGGTTGCGGAGCACTACTGGGCGCCGCTGATCGAGTGCCTGAGGGCGATGGTGCCGCCCCGCATCCGCGGCGGCCGGTCCTCCGGCGCGGGGCCGTCGGCGCGGCAGACGCGACACAGCAGGCTGCTCGCCTACGCCATGCCGCGCGGCGCGCCCGAGCCCGGGCCGCCGCTGACGGAGGACCAGTCGCGGGCGCTGGAGAAGATCGCGGCCAGCAGGGCGGTCCTGCTGCGCGGGGTGACCGGCAGCGGCAAGACCGAGGTCTACATGGCGGCCGCCGCGGCCGCGCTGCGGCAGGGCCTGCGTGTGCTCGTGCTCGTGCCGGAGATCACCCTGACGCCGCAGCTCGTCGAGCGCTTCTCGGTTCGGCTGGGGGTGCCGCTGGCGGTGCTGCACAGCGGCCTGACCGACCTTGAGCGGGCGCAGCAGTGGTGGCGGGCTCGGAAGGGCGAGGTGGGCCTGGTCATCGGCAGCCGGTCGGCCGTGTTCGCGCCGCTGCCCCGGCTGGGCCTGGTGTGTGTCGACGAGGAGGGGTCGAGCGGGTTCAAGCAGGACCGAACGCCGAGGTACGAGGCCGGCTGGGTGGCGCGCCGGCTGGCGGCGGCCACGGGCGCGAAGCTGGTGCTGGGCTCGGCCACGCCCAGTGTGGCGACGTATAGCGAGGCCCGAAGCGGCGAGCTCGTGCTGGCCGAACTGCCGCGCCGGGCGCGCGGTCAGGCGGCCGAGGTCGAGCTCGTCGACATGCGGGAAGAGCTGCGCCGCGGCAATCGCATGCCGCTCAGCACGCGCCTGGTCGAGGCGGTCGAGGTGGCGCTGCGAAACGAGGAGCAGGTCATCCTCTTCCTCAACCGGCGGGGGGCGGCCACGTCCGTGCTGTGCCGGGAGTGCGGTCGCTCCATCCAGTGCCTCGGCTGCTCGGTCTCGATGGTCGAGCACGCGGAGCTGGACGGCCTGAGCTGCCACTACTGCGGGTACTGGCGGCCGCTGCCGGCGTCCTGCCCCTACTGCGGCTCGCTGCACATCCGATCCATCGGCCTTGGGACGCAGCGGCTGGAGGGCATGGTGCGCAAGCTGTGGCCGGAGGCCAGGGTGCTGCGGCTGGACCGCGACGCGGCCAGGGGTCACGACGCGTACTCCGAGATCCTGGAGGCGTTCACCTCCCGGCGGGCGGACATCCTGGTGGGCACGCAGCTGGTCGCGAGGGGCCTGGACCTGGAGTCGGTGACGACGGTGGGGGTGGTCGACGCCGACCTGCCCCTGCACTTTCCCGACTACCGCTCGGCCGAGGCGGCTTTCGCGCTGGTCACGCAGGTGGCGGGCAGGGCGGGACGCAGCAGCCTGCCGGCGCGGGTGGTGGTGCAGACCTCCAACCCCGACCACTACAGCCTGCGCCACGCGCAGGCCGGCGACTACGAGGCGTTCTACCTGGACGAGCTGCCGTCGCGGCAGGCGTTCACCTTTCCGCCGTACGCGAACCTGGCGGTGCTGACGTACGCGCACCCGGACGCCGAGCACGCGGCGATGGTCGCCCGCGAGGCCGCCGAGACGCTGGCCGCGGCGCTGGTGCGGGAGCGGGTGGACGGGGTGCGCCTCCAGGGGCCGTCGCCGGCGTTCATCCACCGGCTGCGAGGCGAGTACCGCTGGCAGCTCACGCTGCGGGGCGAGCGCCTGGAGCGGCTGCGCCTGCTGGTGCCGCGGGCCCGCGGCTGGTCGTCCGACGTCGACCCGGTGACATGAGGCCCGCGCGGCGGGAGCCGCCCCCGGCTCAGGTCCGCCGCCGGTAGGCCGCCAGCAGGTCCTCAGGGCCGAGGGTGACGTCCAGGCCGTTGGCGGTGGCGCCGGCGCGTGTCACCGCGACCAGTCGCGCGTCGGCCATGGCCCCGGGCACGCGGGAGCGCTGAGCAGCCAGGTCGGCGAGGTCCCGCCGGTCGAACGGCTGTCGCTCTCGCCACTTGATCGATCCCACGAACGCGATCCGTTTCGCAACGGGCTCCTCATCGGCTCCGACCAGGTCCACCTCGACTTCACCGGTGCGCGTCCAGTAGGCGCCGCAGAAGCGAGCGTCCCCGAAGCGCTCGTCCGGCAGGATCCGCGTCACCGCTTCGCGCACCACAGGCTCGATCGCCGTCCCCTGGTACGTCGTCCAGCCCGACCGGATGCGGTCCAGTACGAGGTCGGTCCTGCCCCGTTCGATCTCCGGCAGCGACGGGCCCAGGAAGCGGAGCCAGAAACGGAGGTAGGGGTCGGCCACCAGGTAGCGGCGCAGGCGTGACGGGGGCCTGGTGGAGAGCGGCTGCATCACGCTGACGACGCGCTTCTGGACGGTCAGCACCTCGAGGGCGCGGTTGAGGGTGGTCTGCGGCACGGCGGCGAGGTCTGCGATGGTGGAGTACGACGGCTCGCCGCTCCCGATGGCCTCCAGGACGCGCCGCGCGCTGAGCTCGCTCGGGAACTCCGAGGACAGCATCCGCTCGGCGTTCACGAGGAGCGGCGACGTGGGCTCCAGATCCCGCTCCAGGAACGCCCACAGCGTGTCACCACCGCGCCAGGACTCCACCAGCGCCGGGTAGCCCCCGAGCACCGTGTAGGCATCCAGCGCCTCGTCGGCCGGGCGACCGAGCATCTCGGCGGTCTCGGCGGGGGAGAGGGGCCGCACCACCATCTCTCGGGCTCGTCCGTAGAGGGGCCGGCCGTACTCGGTCAGCCGCTCCATCATGGTGATGTCCGACCCGATCAGCACCAGCAGCACCGGGGCGCGGTGGTCTATCTCGCGATCCCACGCCCTCTGGATCGCGGCATCGACGTGTGGGTCGCCTTCGAACAGGTAGGGGAACTCGTCGATCACGACCACGGCTGGTGCCTCGGACGTCGCCTGGCTGGCGATCACGCGCAGCGCCGCGTCCCACGACTGGAACGTGAGGCCGGAACGCACGAGCGACGCGGCCTGGACGTTCGACTCGGCGATCTCGGTCGCGAAGGAGGCCAGCTCGTCGCTGGCTGGCTGGCGTGCCGCTTCGTAGAAGACGTGGGGCAGTCCCTCGCGCTGCAGCCATTCCTCCACCAGCCGTGACTTTCCGACGCGGCGGCGACCCCGGATCGCCAGGAGCCGTCCCGAACCGGTCTGCCGCACCTCGTCGAGGATTTCGTGAAGCTTGCGCAGCTCGTGGTCGCGTCCGATGAAGCGGGCCATCAACCTACTTTACAACCGCCGATGGAACAACCATCCATGGTTGTTCCGTTTGTGGTCGCGGTGCAGTCGCGCCGGCGGCCTGCTAGGCTGGGCTGCGCGAAGTGTCAGACAACGACGAGCCCGACGTCAGTCGTCGCCAGTTCTTCCGGGGGCTCGGCAACGACCTGTTCCGTGCCATCGGTGAGATCACCGGCCTCGACGCCGAGCCGGAGCCGCCTCCGATGAGACACTGGTTCCAGGGCCAGGGCGAGGATATCGTGCCGCAAGAGAAGCAGTCGGCGGCCCTGAGCGATGTCTTCTCGTTCCTGGAGCAGCTCGGCGCTCGAGAGGAGCCTGAGGAGCGGGACCCGGCGCACCAGTCCGAGGCGCCGGTCGAGCCCGAGGCGCGACCGCCATCTGAACCGTTGTAGGGACGACGCCGCGCTGCCGCTGGGCGCACTGTCGGACAATCACGCGATGGGTGACCGGTTCCAGGGCTGGCCGGAGGACGCGCAGCGATTCTTCATCGGCCTGCAGCTCGACAACTCCAAGGCATACTTCGAGGCCCATCGGGCCACCTACCTGAGGTGCGTGCGGGGACCCATGGAGGCGCTGGTCGCCGCCACCGAGCCGGAGTTCGGCGCCTCCAAGATCTTCCGGGCCAACCGCGACATCCGCTTCAGCGCCGACAAGTCGCCGTATCGGACGGACATCGCCGCCACGGTCGGCGACGGCTGGGTGTCGCTGTCGGCCGGCGGCCTGATGGTCGCGTCAGGCTGGTACCAGGTCGAGAGGCCGGAGCTCGAGCGCTTCCGGGCAGCCGTCGCCGGCGAGCGGGGCGTGGAACTGGCGTCGCTGCTGGACCGGCTGCGGTCGGACGGCTTCGAGGTCTGGGGCGAGGAGCTGAAGCTCGTGCCGAAGCCCCACGCGAAGGACCATCCGCGTGCCGCGCTGCTCCGCCACAAGCGACTGCTCGTCGGCCGCCGGTACGGGCTGCAGCCCTGGCTGGGGACGCCGGAGGCGCTCGACCGGGTGGTCGCGGTATGGCGAGCGGCCGGGCCGGTGATGGACTGGGTCCGCGCGAGCGTGGCCTGAGCCTTGACCACTCAGGAGCAGGCGGCGGTCGCAACCCTGCGGGGGCACGTCGCCCGGCTGCTCGGCGTGCCCGTCACCGGCTGGCGTCCTGTCAGCGGGGGCTGGTCGGTCGCCCTGAAAGGCGTGGTCGAGCTGGCCGGCGGGCGGACCGTCTTCGCGAAGCTGGGTGACATCCCCGACACCATGGCGGCCCTCCGCGCCGAGTGCGGCGTCTACGAGCTGCTGTCCGCGCCGTTCGTGCCCCGGCTGCTGGCGGCGGACCCGACCGTGCCGGTGCTGGTCATCGAGGATCTCAGCGCGGCGACCTGGCCCCCGCCGTGGACCCCGGAGCTCCTGGCCGGCCTCGATGCCCTGTTCGCGCAGCTGGCGGCGACGCGAGCCCCGGCCGGCCTGCAGCCGCTGGGCGACCGCGTCCGCCAGCTCGGCGCCTGGGAGCTCGTGGCTGCCGACCCCGGTCCATTGCTCGCGGCCGGCCTGGTCGCGGCGGGCTGGCTCGACCGCTGCCTGCCCGCTCTGCTGGCGGCCGAGCGGGCCGCACCCACGGCCGGCGACCGGCTGGTCCACCTCGACGTGCGCAGCGACAACGTCTGCTTTCGCGGGGACGGGCGCGCCATGCTGGTGGACTGGAACGGCGCGGTGGCGGGCGATCCGCGGTGGGACCGCCTCCTGATGCTGCCAACCATCCAGCTCGAGGGAGGCCCTCCCGTCCGGGAGCTGGCGCATCACCCCGACCCCGGCATCGTCGCCTGGCTCGCGGGCTTCTTCGCCGCCAGGGCCGGGTTGCCACCGCCGGCCGGCGCACCGCGCGTCCGCGGCTTCCAGCGCGCCCAGCTCGAGATCGCGCTGCCCTGGGCGGCGGACCTGCTCGGGCTCCCGGCACCTGATCCCCCGGAGCCGGTCAGCCGCCGAGGTGGACGGGAGAGCGCCTAGCCGACGGCCCTGCGGTCACGTTCGACCGCCGCTCGCAGCTCGTCCAGGTGGGTGTCCTCGTGCTCGAGCATGTAGGGGATCGAGGTCCTGATCGTTCGCGCCGGCCACTCCGGCCACCGGATGGGACGGTCCAGGTCGCCCTCCTGCATGGCCAGGAACGTCTGTCTCAGGCTCTCGCGAGCGTCCGCCAGCTCGGAGCGGATGCGCGACAGGTCCCAGTCGTTGGGAGCGGGGTGCGCCTCCGACCTGTTGATCTGCTCCTTCTCCTCCTGGCTCAGGTGGAGGATCTCGCCCTCCAGGGCCCGGCGGATGGCGAAGTTGATGCCGTGCTCCCGGTCCACGAGATGGCGGAGCACCTGCTGCACCGTCCGTCCATCGCCCCGAACAACGATGTGGAGGTCGTCGTCGGCCAGGGACTCGATGATCCGGAGAGTCTCCTGGCGCTGCCCCTCGAGGGGCTGCAGTAGGTCTGCCGGAGCCATTTTGGTCCTTCAGAGATTAACGGAATTGCACGCTCGGTAGAATCCCAGGAGCACATGGCGCTTCGCCAGATTCTCAGCTTCGAGCACCCGGTCCTGCGACAGAAGGCACGGAAGGTCGCCCGCGTGGACACGTCCATCGTGCGCCTGCTCGACGACCTCGCCGAGACCATGTACGCGGCGCCCGGCGCTGGGCTCGCCGCGAACCAGATCGGCGTGCCCCTTCGCGCATGCGTGGTCAAGGGCGACGAGAACCAGCACTACGGGTTGGTCAACCCGGTCCTGGTCAAGGGCGAGGGGTCGCAGGTCGGCTACGAGGGCTGCCTGAGCTTCCCCGGCTGGATCGGCGAGGTCGAGCGCTACGAGACCGTCGTGGTCAAGGGCCTGAACCGCAAGGGGAAGGAGGTCAGGATCAAGGCCAGCGGCTTCACGGCCCGCGCCTTCCAGCACGAGCTCGACCACCTGGACGGCGTCCTCTTCACCGACCGCCTGACCAACCTGGACACCCTGCGGCGCCTCGGCGAGCTCGAGACGGAGGAAGACGCCGAAGCGGCGGAGGCGGTCCAGGCCTGAAGCTGACGTTCATCGGCACGGCGGCGTTCGCCGTGCCCTCGCTGCGCGCGCTGCACCGCGCGGGTCACGCCGTGGCCCTCGTGGTCACTCAGCCTGACCGGCCGGGCAACCGCATGCGCCTGACGCCGCCCGCCGTGAAGGTGGCTGCGCGGGAACTCGGTCTGGAGGTGTTCCAGCCGGAGCGCATCCGCGCTCCGGAGGCCGTCGACCGCCTTGCGGCGCTGGGCCCCGAGCTGGCGGTGGTCGTCGCCTATGGCCAGATCATCCCGCGCTCGGTGCTGGCGATCCCTCCGCGCGGCGTGCTCAACGTCCACGGCTCTCTGCTGCCGAGGCACCGCGGGGCCGCCCCGATCGCTCACGCGATCCTGAGCGGGGACACTGTCACCGGCGTCACCATCATGCAGATGGACGAGCAGCTCGACCACGGGCCCATCCTGGCCATGCGGGAGACGACGATCGGACCCCGCGAGGACGCCGCGGCGCTGGCCGAGCGCATGGCGGCGATGGGCGCCGAGCTGCTGGTCGCCACGGTGGCCCGGTTGGACGAGATCACGCCGGTCGAACAGGACCATGCGGCCGCCACGGTGGCTCCCAAGCTGGCCAAGCAGGACGGCGATCTGGACTGGGATCTGGACGCCGGGGAGCTGGACCGCCGCGTGCGTGGCCTGCACCCGTGGCCCGGCGTGACGCTGCCGCTGGCGGGTGAGCGGATCAAGGTGTTGCGAGGACGGCCGATGGAGGGCTCGGGCGTTCCTGGCGAGGTGCTGCGTGTGGGCCGAGACGGGGTGGAGGTGGCGGCGGGCCGCGGCTCGTACTTGCTGGAGGAGGTTCAGCCGCCGGGGCGGCGCGCGATGGCTCCGCAGGCGCTGGTGGCGAACCGTGCCTGAGGGTCGCAGCCGCGACATCGCGGTCAACCGGCGCGCACACCACGACTACTTCGTCGACGAGCACTACGAGGCCGGTCTGGTGCTGACCGGCACGGAGGTCAAGTCGCTCCGGGCGGGGAAGGCGAACCTGCGCGACGGATACGTGCGGATCGACGGACGCGAGGCGTGGCTGGAGAACGTGCACATCAGCAGTTACGCGCAGGGTGGATACTCGAACCACGACCCGCTGCGGCCGCGCAAGCTGCTCCTGCACGGGAAGGAGATCGCGAGCCTGGTGGGCAAGGTCAAGCAGCGCGGCTACACGGTGATCCCCCTGCGGCTCTACTTCGCGCGCAACAGGGTCAAGGTGGAGGTGGGCCTCGCCCGCGGCAAACGGGAGTACGACAAGCGTCAGGCCCTCGCCGCGGCCGACGCCAAGCGCGAGATGGAGCGAGCGCTCCAGCGCTGATCCGCTCCGGCGCTCCACGTTCGGCTGACGAGGCGGACGGTTGAGCTCGAGGGCAGGGCGGGTACAATGCGCCTAGTCGTTGGTCTCGTTTGGGGGCGTCTGGTCTCGACGGGGCAGGTTGGGTTTCGAGATAGCGAGCCGAAGGCGTGGGCGTTACAGCGCAAGGCACACAAATGCCAACAACAATCGCGGACTCGCTCTCGCTGCGTAAGTAGCGACGAGATGAGTTCCCGGGCCTAGAGCCCGGGCGCCGCCCCCGGCTTCGCCGGCAAGCCGGGAAGGCGGTGTCACAAATGCCCGGCTTGCCCGCCCGGAGGCGCCGCGGCTCCGGGCGGGGACCAGTGCACCGCGGCTGGCCGTAGGGGATCCGGTCGCGAGGAGCCCAGAGGCGAGATAAAAATCGCGGCTACGCTCGTAGAGGTCTCGGGGCACACTGCTTCGGACGCGGGTTCAACTCCCGCCGCCTCCACCATTTTGGAAGAGTCCACGAACCCCGCCAAGGGGGAGCCGGCAAGCCGGCTTGACCTGTGGTTATGGCGCTGGGCCAAGGGCAACGATCGGTTCGGGTTTGGGGGTTTTGCGACCCCGGCGGCCAGACCGCGCTCGCCCGCACGCAGCCACCGGGCGACGACCTCGGCCATCCCCCGCCCGCGTCCGCGAGATTGCCGCGCACCCACTCCG
>DASYBH010000479.1:0-8318 GCA_036500885.1 Candidatus Dormiibacterota bacterium | reverse complement strand
TCAGGGCCCTGGCCCCGGTGCGGTCCGTCACCAGCAGGGGCCCGGCCACGGGCGATGACTCCGACCTCACGTGCGGCAGCCAGCCGAGCCAGGCCCACTCGCCGCGCTCCGCGGCCGGGACGGCCGCAGCGAGCACGAGGTCCTGGGGGCTGTGGAGCGTGGCGAGCTGGATGCCGAGGCTCCTGGCCAGGGCCGTCGCCTGGCGCGAGTCCCCGGAGATGCCGAGCACCCCGGCCTCCTTCAGTGACACCAGCAGCGGCACGGCGTGCAGCATGTGGTGGTCGGCCACCACCCCGTCCGCCTCGGCGCGCAGCGCCTCCTCGCCGCCCTGGGCGAGGTCCAGCGAGATGCTGGAGGCACGGTCCCGCCAGCCGGTGCGCAGCAGCAGCCAGTCGGGATCGTCGGGCCGGCGCTCCCACAGGCTGGGGTCGAGCGTCCGGGCCCGGTCCGCGAGCACGGCGGTGTTGGGGGCGCTGGCCTCCAGGTGGGCCGCCTCGGCGGCCCTGGACGCGGCCATCTCTCGCTCCAGCTCCTTCAGCCGGCCGCGCCAGGCGTTGCGGCGGCGCTTGAAGCCGCGCCGGCCGCCGATCCCCGTCTCGAACAGAGAGAACACCATCATCACCGGCGACAGCAGCATGAAGAGCAGGAAGTAGACCTGGCGGATCACGAAGTACATCACCAGGCCCATGCCCAGCGGCACCAGCGCGCTGGAGAGCGGCAGCCGGCCGCCGCGCTCCTTCGCGGGCGGGGCCTCCAGCTTGAACTCCATCTCCGGCTTTGGACGCGCGACGCGCGGAGGCCGGTTGAACGCGATGCGGCCCGTCTCGTCGGGGCTGTGCTGCTCCGTGCGCGGCCGGTCGTGCGCCTCGAACCCGAGCAGGGTCCGGCCGGCCGCGACCAGCTGGCCGTGTGGGATCGGGGTCGGACCGGCGATCCGCTGGCCGGCCACGAAGACACCGCTGTCGGAGCCCGCGTCCGCGACGGAGACGTGGCCGAAGCGATCGACAGTGACCAGCACGTGGACCCGCGACAGCGCCGGGTCGTCGAGCATGATGTCCGAGTACGGGTGGCTGCCGACCCGGTGGTCGCCGGCCGGCAGGGCCATGCGCCGCCCGGCGGTGGGCCCGCCGACCACGAGCAGGTCCACCATCGGCTCGAGGGCGGCCGGCCGGGCCCGGTTGGCGATCGGTCGCCGCCGATCGACCAGCACGACGCGGTCGCCCGTGCGCAGGCCGGTCGCGCGGATCTCCTCGCTGTCGGCCAGCCACGCGCTCGTCCTCCGGCAGTAGAGCGCCAGCTCGTCGCGTCCCGGCTTCAGCTCGAGCTGGGCGACGAGCGCGTCCATCAGCTCGCGAACGTCGTGGCCCGGCTGCACCTCGACCGCCAGCTCGCGCTCGGGCAGGCCGTGGGCCTCCACCACCAGCCTGAGTTCCACGGTCGCTGAGCTTAAAGCCTTGGACAGCCCGGACGGCGGCGCCGGGACGCCCAGGAGACGGACATCGCCGGGATTGCGAGCGAGCGCGCCGGCGCGGCGCAGTCCCGCGTCACGCGAGGCGCCGTCGTACGGGTGTCACGCGCACTCCGCCCAGTTGGCCGCGTGCCGGGGACCGACAGCGCTGATATCATGTCAAGTGAGCTTGTCATGAACGGGAATCCCACTGGACGACAGACTCGTGGGGCAGGCGCTCTGATGGTCGAGACGGGGACGATCGACGTGCCGCTGCGCGTCAACGGCGCGGAGCACCGTGTCACGATCGAGCCCCGGGTGACGCTGCTGGACGCCCTGCGTGAGCGGCTCGGGCTGACCGGCACCAAGAAGGGCTGTGACCAGGGCCAGTGCGGCGCCTGCACGGTCCATGTCGACGGGCGTCCCGTGCTGGCGTGCCTGACGCTGGCGTGCCAGTGCGAGGGCCGCGAGGTGACCACGATCGAGGGGCTGGCCGGTCCTGGCGGCGAACTGAACCCGGTGCAGGCCGCGTTCATCGACCACGACGCCTTCCAGTGCGGCTACTGCACGCCCGGCCAGGTGATGTCGGCCGTGGCCTGCATCCAGAAAGGCCATGGCGGTTCGGACGCCGACATCCGCGAGCACATGAGCGGCAACCTGTGCCGCTGCGGCGCCTACCCGAACATCGTCGCGGCCGTTCGGGCCGCCGCGGAGCAGATGGAGCGGGGCCGTGCGGACTGTTGACTTCGTGCGGGTCGACCACGTGAGCGCCGCCATCGATGCCGTCGCATACGACCCGTCCGCGCGCTTCCTGGCCGGGGGCACCACGCTGGTCGACCTGATGAAGTGCGGGGTGGAGCAGCCGGGTCTCGTGGTGGACATCACGGACCTGCCAGGCCTCGACGCCATCGAGGTAGACGGGTCGCGCCTGTACATGGGGGCGCTCGCCCGCATGAGCGATGTGGCCGAGCACCCGGGGGTCAGGGAGCGCTGGCCGGCGGTGTCGGAGGCGCTGGCGACGGCGGCCTCGCCCCAGCTGCGGAACATGGCCACGATCGGCGGCAACCTGATGCAGCGAACCCGCTGCTCCTACTTCCGCGACCCGGTCTTCGCCGCCTGCAACAAGCGTGATCCCGGCTCGGGGTGCGCGGCCCTCGACGGGGAGAACCGCACCCACGCGGTGCTGGGCACCAGCGAGCACTGCATCGCGACCTATCCCGGCGACCTCGCGGTGGCGCTGGTGGCTCTGGACGCCGTCGTGCACACGCGCGGCCCGGAGGGGCGCCGGAGCTTTGCGATCGATGACTTCTTTCTGCTGCCCGGAGACAGCCCGCAGCGGGAGCACCCGCTCGCGCAGGGAGAGCTGATCACCGCCGTCGAGGTGCCGGCGTCCGCGCTCGCGCGCCGGTCACACTACGTGAAGGTCCGCGACCGTGACAGCTACGAGTTCGCGGCCGCCTCGGCGGCGGTCGCGCTGGACCTGGCCGTCGGCACCATCGTCGCCGCTCGGTTGGCGCTCGGCGGGGTTGCGACCAAGCCATGGCGGGAGAGGGCGGTCGAGGCAGCGCTGATCGGCAAGCCCGCCGGCGAGCGGGTGTTCCGACAGGCGGCCGCCCTGGCTGCGGCGGACGCACGGTCGCGTGAGCACAACGCCTACAAGGTCGAGCTCGCCCGCCGCACGGTCGCGCGGGCGCTCATGATCGTGGGAGGCCTGTAGCTGATGCCGGATGGTGGCCCCGGCCCGATCAGCGTCGGCGCGACGTCGCCGATCGGCGCCGCGACCACCCGTGTCGACGGTCGCGCGAAGGTCACCGGCGCCGCCAGGTACACCGCCGAGTTCGCACCGGATGGTCTCGTCCACGCGGTCCTGGTGCAGAGCACGATCCCCGCCGGGTGGATCACCGCCATCGATACCCAGCGGGCGCTGCGGATGCCTGGCGTGCTCGCGGTGTTGACGCATGAAAACGCCTCCGGGATCGCGACCGCCAAAATGTTCCCCCTCGGCGCCGCGGCGCAGGGACTCGCCCCGCTGCAGGACGACCGGGTCCGGTACCCCGGCCAGGCGGTCGCCGTGGTCGTCGCCGAGACCTTCGAGCAGGCGACCGACGCCGCCGGTCAGGTGGAGGTCCGCTACCGGACCGCCGCGTTTGTCCCCGATGACGCCGACCCCGCCGCACGATCGGTGACCGCCGACGAGCTGGGCGAGGCGGGTGCGCTGGGCAGGGCGGTCGTCCGGGGCCACGTCGACGGCGCGCTGGCTTCGGCGCCGGTCACCGTCGATGCCATCTACACCAGCCCGCGCGAGTACCAGGTCACGATGGAGCCCCACGCCACGGTGGCGTCCTGGAGTCCCGATGGCGTGCTGACGGTGTGGGAACCGAGCCAGTGGGTGCAGGGCTTCCGAGGGACGTTCGCGGAGTGGTTCGAGCTGCCCCTCGACAGGGTCCGCGTGATCTCGCCGTTCGTCGGCGGGGGCTTCGGGTCCAAGGCGTGCGTGCAGCCGCACGCGGCACTGGCCGCGATGGCCGCCCGCGAGCTCGGCCGCCCCGTCAAGCTGGTGCTCACCCGCCCGCAGACCTTCCCGGGGACCAGCCCCCGGCCGGCCATCCGCCAGCACCTCGTCCTCGGCGCCGGCACCGACGGCAGGCTGCAGGCACTCGCTCACGACAGCGCCAACGAGACCTCGATCGACGAGGTCTACGTCGAACCGGTCGGCGGGGTGAGCCGGTACGTGTACGCGGTGCCCAACCTGCGCATCACCCACCGGCTCGTCCGGGTGAACTCGGTCATCCCGGGCTGGATGCGGGCCCCGGGTGAGGCGATGGGCACCTTCGCGCTGGAATCGGCCATGGACGAGCTCGCCGCCGCCGTCGACATGGACCCGGTGGAGCTGCGGCTGCGCAACTATGCCGAGCGGGACCCGGAGAGCGGCAAGCCATGGTCGACACGTGCCCTGCGCGAGGCCTACGCCGAGGGGGGACGCGCGTTCGGCTGGCAGCGCCGAGACCCCCGCCCGCGCTCGATGCGCCACGGCCGCGACCTGGTCGGCTGGGGGATGGCCGGCGGGACCTATCCACGCTACTGGCTGCCCGCCGAGGCCACGGTCCGGGTGCGCGCCGACGGGGCCGTGGAGGTCGAGAGCGGCGGGGTCGACATCGGCACCGGCACGTACACCCTGCTGGCGCAGGTGGTCGCCGATGCCCTGGGCGTACCCAGCGAGCAGGTGACCGTGCGCCTGGGTGACACCGCGTACCCCATGGCGCCCGTGGCCGGTGGGTCCCAGCTGGCGGGCGACCTGGCCCCTGTGGTCCACACCGCCGCCGCCGCGGTCCGCGACGACCTCATCCGCCTGGCCGTTGACGATCCCCTCTCGCCGCTGCACGACGCCGGCGCAGGGGAGCTGATCGTCGAGCAGGGCCGGGTGACCGCCGCGGGCGACGTGACGCGCAGCATGACCTTCGGCGACATCCTGCGCCGCGCCGGCCGCGACTCGATCGAGTCCTCCCGCGACTCGATGCCGCCCGGCTCGACCGAGCAGGACCGGCGGGACACCTTCACCTCGGTGACCCGCATGCAGCTCCCGACCTCGGGCACGCACTCGGTGCACTCCTGGAGCGCGGTGTTCGTCGAGGTGCGTGTGGACGAGGACCTGGGCACCCTGCGGGTCGCCCGCATGGTCGGCGCGTTCGACTGCGGCCGGGTCCTCAACCCGGCGACGGCGCGGAGCCAGCTCATGGGGGGCATGATCATGGGCGTCGGGGCGGCCTGCCTCGAAGCCGCCCGGGTCGACCGGCGCAACGCCCGGATCGTCAACGCCAACCTCGCCGAGTACATGATCCCGGTCAACGCCGACATCCCGGAGATCGAGATCCTGTTCGTCGGGGAGCCCGATCCGCACGCCAACGCGCTGGGCAGCAAGCCGGTCGGCGAGCTGGGGATCACCGGCGTCGCCGCCGCGATCGCCAACGCGGTCTATCACGCCACCGGGCGGCGCGTTCGCGACCTGCCCATCCTGATGGAGAAGCTGCTCTGACCCAGGGGCGGACTCTGCGCTAACCTGGCTCGACTCATGCAGACGGACCTCCCCTCCGGGTGGCCGGCCGAATTGGTCCTGCGCCCCCGCCTGCGGGGCGGGATCGGGGCCCGGCTCGCGACCGTCCCCATCGTGACGCTGATCGGCCTGGGGGCGTTGGGGCTGCGGCTGGTCGTGAGGCCGGGCGGAGATCAGCGCCTCACGCTCGCTCTGAGCGGGATCGTGGTGGGCGCGCTCCTCGTCGTCGTGGTGCTGCCGCTGGCGATGTGGATGCGCGGCCGGCAGCGGGTCGTCGTCTCCCTCGGCCAGCTGCTGTACGTCCCGGACGTCGGGGCGGCTCGACGGTCGCCGCTCTCCGCAGTGCGCCGCATCGTGATCGTCCGGGTGCTGCCGCCCTCGGGATCGAGAGGCGTGCGCGAGGCGCCGACAGTCGAGCGGATGCTGCTCCTGGACGAGCACGACCGGTGTCTCGCCGTGCTCGCCACGCGCCTCCACGATCAGGCCGAGCTGGACGCCCTGGTGGCGGCGACAGGAGCACCCGTGGAGGACGGCCCAGCGCTGACGATGCGGGCGGCGGACCTCTTCGCCCGGTATCCGGGCTCGGTGAGCCGGATCGAGGCGCATCCCAATCGCTACGTGGTGCCCGTCATCCTGGCGTTGATCGCACTGGTCACGGTCGCCGTCCTCGTTGTGCAGGGCCGCGTCTCCGGCTGACAGCGGAACCTCGGGGCCGGCTGAGCTCGGGAGTTACCCTCCGGGCGATGATCGCGGCCCTCTTCGACGTTCACGCGAACCTCCCGGCGCTCGAGGCGGTCCTGTCGCACGCCAGCGCGGCCGGCGCCGTCAGGGTGGTTGTCGGGGGCGACGTCGTCGACGGACCGTTGCCGCGTCAGACGCTCGACCGGCTGCTGGCACTGCGCCCGGCGCCGCTGTTCATCCGCGGCAACACGGAGCGAGCGGTGGTCGCCGGCCACGACGCGCCGGGGGAGGCCGAGCCGGGCCGCCCAACGCCGCTCCAGCAGTGGGTCGCCGCCCAACTGACACCCGGCCAGCTGGGGTTCCTGGCCGGTCTTCCCCGCTGCGCCCACGTGAACGACAACGGCGTCCGGCTCCTCTTCTGTCACGCCACCCCCAGGAGCGACCGGGAGGTGTTCACGCCGGCCACGCCTCCCAGCCGGCTCCGATCCATCTTCGAGGGCGCCGGCGCGGACGTGGTCGTCTGCGGCCACACGCACCTCCAGTTCGAGATCGCCGTCGACGGCCTCCGCGTCTGCAACGCCGGCAGCGTCGGGATGCCCACGGACGATGCATCCGCCCAGTGGGCGCTGATCGGCGAGTCGATCAGGCTGATGCGAACTCCCTACGACCTCGGCCTCGCGGCCGAGGCGATCAATGCGTCGGGGTACCCGGGTGCTGCCGCGTTCGTGGAGGAGAACCTCCGTCGTCCCCACCAGGTCGCGCCCTCGATCGCATACTTCGAGGCGCGGGCGGAAGCCGACCCGCTCCAGGGGGCGGAGCCGCCTGGCTGGGGTTGAGATCCACCGGCGACCGCCCGGTCGGTAAAAGGTGATGCAGGGCGAAGGCCTGGTGACGGCGGAGGCTGCCGGCCATGGCGTCGAGGCGGTCGAGGCGCTCCAGCGCCGGCTCGCCGGAGCGGCTGACGAGGCGCCGCTCTGGCAGCGTGCCGAAGGCGAGCGGGTGCGCGTCGGTGGCGTGTTCGCGGCGCCGTTCCACGGCCTCGCCGGCCTCGGGACCGCGGCCGATCCCGCGTGGGCGGCCGCCGTCGTGGTCGAAGACGGCGAGGTGGTCGACGAGGCGGTGGTGGCTGGGACCTTCTCCGCGCCCTATCAGGCCGGATACCTCGCGCTGCGGCAACTGCCTCTCCTCGAAGGGGCCGTCCGAGCGCTCCGCGCGACGCCGGACGTCCTCCTCGTCAACGCCACCGGGCGCGACCATCCGCGCCGTGCCGGCCTCGCGCTCCACCTGGGCGCGGTGCTCGGCGTCCCGACGATCGGAGTGACCGACCGACCGCTCGTGGCGGAGGCAGCCGCGCCAGGACCCAGGCGCGGCGACCGCTCCGAGCTCCGGCTGAACGGCGAGCTGGTCGGCTTCAGCGTGCGCACGCGGGCGGCGGTCCGGCCCGTGTACATCTCGGCCGGCTGGCGGACCGACCCGGAGACCGCGACCAGCGTGGTGCTCGCGGTGTGCGAGGACGAGCGGACACCGGTGCCGCTGCGCGAGGCGCGTCATCGGGCGCGGGAGGCGCGAACCCGCGGGCGTTAGCGGTCCGGCCGATCAGGGGCCCGCTCGGGCGCGAGCGTTGAAGGCGGCTTCGGAGTAGACGTCGGCCACATAGTTGGGATCACAGCGCTCGCCGCCCCAGGCTGCCGATGGCGTCGTGGCGACGATCGCCAGACCTCGCTCGGCGTGGCAGCATTGCAGGTACGCGGCCCCGCCGGTGCTGGCGTCCAGCGGCTCCCGGCGCGACGGCGCGATCTCCACGCCGTCCGGCGTCTCGAAGATCAGCTCATCGCCGGCGCCGCGCCGAATCGTGAACTCGCCTTCGTGCAGGCGGCCGTAGTGGAACTCGCACAAACTAACGCCGTTGGCCAGGTCCGTCGGGCCGCCCTCCCACCACGGGATGATGTGGTGTCCCCTGGTGCGGCTCGCCGAGATCGGGCAGCCCGGGTAGCGGCAGGTCCGGTCGCGGGCGTGCAGCGCCCGCCGCTGCTTGCCCGTGAACAGCCTCCGCCGACGGCCCACGTCGATCGGCAGGCCGTCCTTCTCCGTGATCGCCACGATGTCCGCGTCACAGCCCAGCCGCCTGGCCACCGCCGC
>DASYBH010000478.1:0-15125 GCA_036500885.1 Candidatus Dormiibacterota bacterium | reverse complement strand
AACCGGGACAAATGTCCCACGGAAACCGCGGCTAACCTCCAGGTCAGTTCCGCTCGCTTACCACGCCGGCGCGGCTCTGCGTTGTCAATGGGCCGGCCTCGTCTGCCTTCCGAGATGCGGGCCGACCACGTTCACAAACGCACTCTCGATGGTTCACGGCGCTCCACCCTCATGCCAGCGCCGCCTTCACCGCATCCGCCCGCAGCGGGAGCGTTCGCATGCGCACGCCCGTTGCGTCGAAGATGGCGCTCGAGATCGCTGGGGCGATCAGGTTGACGGCCGGCTCGCCCACACCGGTCGCCGGGATGTCCGGCCGGTTGATCAGGACCGTGGTGATCTTCGGGGCGTCGGCCATCGTCAGTATCGGATAGCTGGACCAGTCCAGGCTGGTGACGTTCGAGCCGTCGAACGTGACCTGCTCCAGCAGCGCGCGGCTCATCGTCTGGAGGACGCACGACTCGACCTGGTGCTCGACGGCGGTCGGGTTGATCACCAGGCCCGAGTCCTGGGCGACGGTCACGCTCTGCACCCGCACGGCGCCGGTGGCGGGATCGACCGAGAGCTGGACCACCCCGGCCGCGTACGTGCCGTCGCGCAGGACCAGCGCGATGCCGCGGCCGCTGACCACACCCTGCCTCGTGCCCGCACCCGGCCTGGGCGACGGGCGGGCGTCCCAGCCCGCTGCCCTGGCGGCCGCCTGGAGCACCGCGATCGCCCGCTCGTCGTCGAGGTGCCGCAGACGGAACTCCAGCGAGTCCCTGCCCGCCCTGGCGGCGATCTCGTCCACGAAGGCCTCCTGCGCGAACGTGATCTGGTACTGGCCGGGCGAGCGCAGGAACGTGGTGCGCAGCCCGAAGCCGTAGGGCGAGTCGGCCGCGCCCAGCTCCGGCAGGCCGTGGGCAACCTCGAGCGAGTTGGCGAACGTGTAGAGGTCGGGCCCGGTCCAGCCGCCGATGCCGGTGCCGTTGAGCGGCCTGCCGGCCAGCGCCGCACCCAGCGCCGTGCCGTCGCTGTTCGTCGGCATCCAGGCGTCGTGCTTCCAGGCGACGATCTCGCCGCCGGCGCCGAGACCCGCGCTCAGGTCGTGCACGGTGCCCGGTCCATGCGGCTCCCAGCGGTGCTCGTCGGCCCGTGTCCACTGCACCCTCACGGGCCTGCCGGCCATCTGCGACAGGACCACCGCCTCGGTCGCCGCATCGTCGTAGTTGGCGCTCAGGCGTCCGTAGCAGCCGGCGCCCTCGTGGCGCATCACCTGGACGTGCTCCCGCGACACCCCGAGCAGCGTGGCGACGTCCCTCTGCAGGCCCTGCGGGTACTGTGTCGCCGACCAGACGGTCACGCTGCCGTCGGAGCGGACGTCCGCGACCGCGCAGCTCGGCCCGATCATCCCGTGGTTCTCGAACGGGGTCTGATAGGTCGCCGTAAGCGTCTGCGCCGCGGAGGCCAGCGCGGCGCCGGCATCGCCCCGGTTGGTCTGGACCCGGTCCCTGGCCGGCAGCGCGCGCAGGGCCGCGTACACGCCGTCGCTCGGCGGCAGCTTGCTCCAGTCCGACCACGTGACCTGGAGCGCCTGGGCGGCCTTGATCGCGTCCCATTCCCGCTCCGCGACGACGGCGACCAGGTTGTCCTTCCTGAGCACACGCGCGCCGGGGACGGTCGGGGGGAGGCTGCCGACGGAGACCACCGTGGAGCCGATGCCCTTCGGGTGGATCACGCGAGCGTGCAGCATCCCGGGCACCCGGACGTCGTGGACGTAGGTGGCGCTGCCCGTGACCTTGTCGTGGATGTCGAGGCGGGGGACCCGCCTGCCGACCGTCGAGTACCGGGAGGGGTCCTTCGGTCTGGCGCTGCCGCTGACCGACATCCTGAACCCGCCGTAGCCGCTCACGGTGATCGGCGCCACGGCGGTCAGCACGCGTCCCCGCACGAGCTCGCCGTAGCTCACCCTGCGCGCCCCGGCGCTGACCACGCCGTCCGTCACGCTGAGGGCGGTCTCGGACGCGCCCAGGCGCTCCGCGGCGAGCCTGAGCAGCGCTGCCCTGGCCTCGGCGGCGATCTGACGCAGCTGGGCGCCGGCAAGGCGGATCGACGTGCTGCCGGCCGTGTCGCCCTGGTCGGGGGTCTCGTGCGTGTTGCCGAGCACCATCGTGATGCTCGCGAACGGCACGTCCAGCTCCTCGGCCACGATCTGGGCCAGGCCCGTCTGGACCCCGTGTCCGAGCTCGACGTGCCCGCTCCGCGCGATGACGCCGCCGTCGGCCTTCACCGTGAGCCAGCTGGCGAGCGAGGCGGGGTCGAGCGCCGGGTAGGGGGTGCCGTCCGCGACGGCCCGCACCAGTGACAGCCCCGCGGCCGCCGGCGCGGCGGCCATGACCACCAGCGCACCGCCCGCCTTCAGGAAGCCGCGCCGGCTACTCCCCCCCTTCATCCACCGGGGGGTCAGGGGGGGCATGTCGTCTTCCTTGCTCAGCTTCATGTGATCACCCCCAAGCTCAGGACATCGCTCTCGCGGCGCGCTTCACGGCCGCGATGATGCTCACGTAGGTGCCGCAGCGGCACAGGTGGGCCGAGGGCGGCGTGTTGGTGAAGGCGTCGCGGATCTGCGCCTCGCTCGGGTTCGGGACCCGGTCGAGCAGGTCGACCGCCGCGATCATCATCCCGCTCTGGCAGTAGCCGCACTGCGGGACCTGCTCGTCGATCCAGGCCTGCTGGACCGGATGGAGGGTCGTTGCCGCCCGCGCCGGCGGCAGGTTCCTCCGCTCGGCCCAGCGCGCCGGGAGCCCTTCCAGGGTCGTCACCTCGCCCTTGACCGCGGTCCACGTCGTGATGCATGCCCTGGCCTCCCTGCCGTCCACGAGGACGGCGCAGGCGCCGCACTGGCCGAGACCGCAGCCGAACTTCGGACCGTGGAGCCCGAGCTCGTCGCGGAGCACGTAGAGCAGCGGGGTGTCGGGCGCCGATCCCACCTGGTGCGTGGTCCCGTTGACGCGGATGGAGCCTGCGGAAGCCGGCTGCAGGCTTCGAGCCAGCTCGACCGCGACCGCCACGCCGGCGGCCGCGACGGCCGCGGCGGCCGCGACGCCGCCAAGGCCCGCGATCCGGTCGCGGCGCGAACCGTCCGGCTGGGGCTCGGGGTCGCGGGCAGCGCTCGAGGGCTCCGGCGCCGACCGCGGTTCCTGGTCATCCATGGCGCGACCACCTCCACGTCTGGTTCCCACAACGACGGCGCTCGAGGTCGAGCGACCGCCATGCTACGCGGTCGCTTCCAGAATGCAACGAGCCCATGTGATGGCCCGGCGTTGACGCACGTGGAGCCGCTGACCCCGGAGGGCCAGCGGCTCCACAGCCGCTCGATCCCGCGCCTCAGGCGGGCTGGGCGTACACCGTGACGAACGACTCGTTCGGAATCGACCCTATGCCTTTGATCTGGGACGAGTACACGATCGGATACTTCTGGATCCAGAGGAAGATCCAGGGTGCGTCGTTCCAGATCTGCTACTGTATGTCGCAGTACAGCTGCGCGCGGGCGTCGCGGTTGGGCTCGACCGCGGCCCTCTGGAGCATCGCGGTGACGTTCGGGTTGTCGTAGTAGGACGTCGCCAGGCCCTTCGGCGGGATCAGCGAGGAGTCGAACTGCGTCAGCGCCTGGCTCGCGTCCAGGAATCCCGGCGCGTAGCCGAGCATGTGGACGTCGGTGGTGGCGTTCGCCGGCGGCACCATGATGGTGCCCACGTAGCTCGGCCAGTCCATCGTCCGCGGCCCGTTCACCGTGACGCCGATCGCGCGCAGGTCGTTGGCGACGTTCTGGGCCGCCTGGAAGTCCTGGAGATACCGGCCGGTGGGGGCGACGAGGTTGACCGTCATCCCCGCCGCGTTGGCCTTCTGGAGCAGCGACCTGGCGAGATCGGGGTTGTACTGGTAGAGGTTGGGCATCTGGCAGTAGCCGAAGACCGATGGCGCCAGGCTGGAGGTGGCCGCGTCGGCGGCGCCGAAGAGCGTGCTCTTGACGATCGCGTCCCGGTTGATGGCGTAGTTCAGCGCCTGGCGGACCTGCGGGTTCTGGAGCAGCGGCTGCTGCTTGTCCACCGTGTTGATCGCGAAGAAGACGGCCCGGTCGCCCGGCGCCAGCATGACGGTGACGTTGGTGTCGGTCCGCAGCGACGGCAGGTCGGAGATGGGCGGCAGCACCACCACCTGGGCCTGGCCCGAGCGGACCAGCGCCTCGCGCGTGGCGGCGTCGGGCACGGTCCGGAAGACCTGCTCGGCGTAGACCGGCCGCTTGCCCCAGTAGTTCTCGTTGCGACGCATCGTGACGGAGTCGCCTTTCACGCGCTTCTTCAGGAGGTAGGGCCCGGTGCCCACCGGCTCGTCCTGCTGTACGTAGCCCTTCGAGTCTTTCACGATGCCGCGCGGCGACAGGATGCCGTAGGTCACGGTGCTGAGCAGGCCGAGCACGACGTCGCTGGCGAGGGCCATGCCGAGGGTGATCTTCAAGTGCTGTGGGTCCACCACGTCGACGCTCCTGATCGCCTTCGAAAGCGCTCCACACGAAGGGCAGACGCTCTTCGGGTCCGCGATGCGGTCGAGGTTGGCCTTGACCGCGGCCGCGTCGAACGGTGTGCCGTCGGTGAACGTCAGGCCGGAGCGCAGCGTGAAGACCCAGCTCAACCCGTCAGGGGCCTCGCGCCAGTCAGAGGACAGGCTCGGCACGATCTTGCCCAGCTGGTCCAGCGCGGCCAGGCTCTCCACCGCCATCAGGACGATGTTCGACACGGTCGTCGTGGTCTGACGCATCGGGTCGAGCGTGTCGGCGTCGACCCCGATCGCGACCGTGAGCGTCGATGTCTGATTGGCGGTGCCCGCGTTCGGGCCGCCTCCGTACCCGCAGGCCGCCAGCAGGCAGCTGCCCACCAAGGCGATCCCAACCAGCCGGCGTGGTCTCATCGGTTCCCCCCTCCTGAATCGCGTGTGCGCGAACCCAGTTCAGTCAGGCATTGTAAAGTCTGGTGCCCGAGCGTGAGACGGCGCGGAGGTACAGCACCCGGCCGCCACCCACATCCATCACGACCGGGAACCGCTCGATCAACCACTCACGGAACCCGGGCAGCAGCGAGAGGGAGGGCATGCCCCGGGTGTCCAGCAGCACCGCCCGGACCCGCCACCGCTGCGCCGCGGCCTCCACCTGCTCCGCGGTCAGCTCGCCCGAGAGCACCCGCACCTGGGAGGTGTCGACGAGCTCGGGAGGTGTCCGGCGCGAGGCCAGGGCGGCCGAGTACTGGTCGTCGGTGATCACGAGGTCGTGGCGAGTGGTCGTCGCGCGAAGCGCCGCGACGCTCGACTGACGGGAGGCGTCGGGTGTGGCGAGGCTCCGCACGTAGAGGGCCGAGGCCAGCGTGGCCGCGACGAGAAGGAGGCCGATGAGCGGCGCATGGCGCTGCCGCCCCGGCTCGAGCAGCAGCTGGACGGTTGCCCCCGCCAGCAGCGCCAGGGGCGCGGTCAGCACCACCACGTGGTGCGGCCAGAGGGGGCGGTGCGCGACCAGCACGAGGACGGCGGCCAGCGCCCAGGCCACCCCCGCCGCCAGCAGGACCGGCGCTCGTCGCAGCGCGACGCCCGCGCCGGCGACGGCCAGCGCGACCAGCGGCAGCTCGCGCAGCATCGTCCCGGCGTCGAGCCCGCCGGTCGGGGCGGTGCGGGCGCGGATGTGCAGCCCGACGGCCTGGTCCCACATCTGAGGCCAGCTCCCGACGAATGGCAGCAGGAGCGCGGCCGCCGCCGCGGCGCCGCCGGCCAGAGCCGCGGCCACCTGGCCGGCAGCCATCCGGCGCCAGTCGGGCTGTGCCACGAGCAGGATCGCGACCGCCGGCGCCGCAGCGACCGCGAGCAGCTTGGTGAGGATGGCCGTCGCGACCAGTGCGCCGGCCGCTGCCGCCAGCAGCCTCCGGGTGGCGCCGGTCCGGCCTCTCGTGGCGGCGGCCAGGGCCACCGCCGTCAGCGCCAGTCCGATGGCCGGTCCGTCGGCCTGCAGGGTCACCGACTGCCGGAAGAAGAGCGGGTCGGCGCCCAGGAGCGCCGCCGCGAGCAGCCCGCCCCACGGCATGTCGAGGGCGCTCAACATCCGGTAAACGGCCACCAGCCCGCAGCCCGACACCATCAGCACCACGAGGCGGTCGGCCATCAGGGAGCCGCCGAGCAGCCGGTGCGCCGGCGCCAGCAGGACGAGGAAGGCGGGAGGCTGCGAGGAGTACACCGACGCGAACAGCGGGTGGGCGCGCAGCGCATGCAGGGACTGCCAGTAGACGCCCTCGTCGTAGTCGAACTGACCGCTGCCGAGGAGCAGGGCGCGGAGCCCGAGCGCCAGGGTCAGGCCCACGACGCCCAACGCCGCCGCCCCGCTGATCGTCGTGTGCAGACCCCACCGCGCGGGATGGGCGACCGGCTGGATCATGGCAGGCGGCAAATGGTACGCACCGTCACGTGAAGCCAACGTGAATCGCACTCCAACAGGTGCCCTGGGGGATACGAGCACGCCCGGGTGGCGAGGCTGCATGGGTCACCGCGTGGCGAGATCGCCGGCGACAACGTGGTGCGCAGCGGGTCCTGCTCGACGCCGAGAGCGGGCGGGCCAGCAGGAGGGGGGAGGCTCGTCTCCGGCTCTCGGGATGAGGCCCTCGCGATCGGTGGGGGGCGGCTCGACCGTGGCGTGTTGTTACAGTGCAGGTGACAACTGCGGGTGACAGCCGGGCTCGCCGGAGGCGGGCCGCCCGGCTTCCTGCGGCACGCGCTCGAGCATGGAGGAGCAACGCCGTGTACTTGAGAATCGATCGGCTGCAGGTCGAGCTGCCGACTGCGGAGCATCCGGACGCGAAGGCGGCGCAGGCCGTTCAGGAGCTGATGGGCGGCCGCTACGGCGAGATGTCGACGCTGATGAACTACACGTTCCAATCGTTCAACTTCAGGGACAGGGAGGAGCTGAAGCCCTTCTACGACCTGGTCGCCAACATCGCCACCGAGGAGCTCGGCCACATCGAGCTGGTGGCCGCGACGATCAGCGGGCTGCTCTCGGGGACCACCGACCGGAGCGAGTCGCCCAACAGCCGGCTGTCGGGAGTGGCCGGCGTCGGCAACCCGCACCACTTCCTGTTCTCCGGTCAGGGCGCGCTGCCGGTCAACTCGCTGGGCGCGGCCTGGAACGGCGACTATGTGTTCAACAGCGGCGACCTCGTGCTCGACATGCTGCACAACTTCTTCCTGGAGTGCGGCGCCCGGATGGGCAAGCTCCGCGTGTACGAGATGGCGGACAACCCCATCGCCCGCGCCCTCTGCGGCTACCTGCTCGTGCGCGGCGGCGTGCACCAGGTCGCCTATGCCAAGGCCCTCGAGAAGCTGACCGGCGTCGAGGTGAGCAAGATGCTCAACATCCCGAAGATCTCCAACGAGACCATCCCGGAGGCGAAGAGGTTCCACGAGCGAGCGCTGCACCGGACGCTCTACCGCTTCAGCCCTGACGACTACCGGGACCTGGACAAGATCTGGAACGGTCGGCACTTCGAGGACGGGGGCGAGCTGCGCGTCGTCGACGGGCCGCCCGACGGGGCTCCGACGCTGCCCCTGCCGAGCGAGCCCCAGGTGTATTCGCCCGGCTACCATCCCGGCGAGCTGGCGGAGATCACGCGGCGCATGATGCGAGGCGTCTAGGCGGGTCTCGAGACGTTGTGCTGGTGACTCCGGGCGCGTCCATCTGGGGGGACACCCCCCCGGAACGGATGCTGTCAAGGCACGCTTCGCTCTTCGGCCTTGACAGCATCCGGGGGTCGTGGCATTCGGGAAGTACCGAACGAACAGGTCGAGCATGCCACGACCCGCCTGACGCCGGTATCCACCGCGTACGCGCTCCCCAGGCCCTCGCTGCGCTGCGTCGGTGGATACCGGCGCCCGCGGCCGCTGAGGAGAGCGGCCGACCCACTTCGTGGGCTCGTGCGCTGTCACCCGCCGCGGCGGTGGACCGCTCGCGGCGCCGGGCTCCACGCCTCCCGGCGCGGTCTGGGGTTTCGCTTCAGCGCCACCAGCAAAGATGACGCGCGCGGCCAGCTGTCCTGGCGCCGGCACCACCGGTCGAGGGTGCCGTGCTCCAGCAGCTGGCGCAGCTCCCACTTGATGCGGCCGCGACCACCCGACACCGGTTCCAGCACGTCGGCGGCGCCGTGCTGGAACTCGATCTCGTCGTACCCGTTCTCGTACGCCTCGCGAACGCGGGTGATCGCGAACTGCACGGCGGTCAGTACGTCCATGCCGTGAAGATCCTCGACGCGGCTCCGCACGCGGGAAGGGTATCGCGTCGCTCCGGCCAGCTGACCGGTCCGCCGGAGGGATGGGCGGGCTGGGGCCGACTTGCCCGGCGAGCCGGCGTCTGGTATGAAGTCGCCACCGTTGTGAGGGGGCGGCGGTGGTCTGGCCCTGCCGAGAGGGCCCGCGAAGGGGGAAGCGAGATGCGCATACGTGCGGTCCTGTCTGCGTCGGCGGCTGTCCTGGCCACGGCACTCCTCGCCGGCGGCGCGTCGGCGAGCGGGTCGCCGGTGGCCGCCGTCGGCGTCGGCGCGAGCGCCAAGATCTTCCGGCCGGTGGGCTTCCACCAGGTCGATCAGGCTCCGGCGGCGCCAGCGGCCTCGTCGGTCAACCTGCTCTACAACGGCGGGAAGGTGTTCACCAAACCCGGGGCGTTCATCATCTACTGGGGCCCCGAGTGGGGGACCGGCTGGACGACAGGTGGCTTCAGCAGCGCGCAAGCCCAGACCTACGTCAACTCGTTCTTCGGCGGGGTCGGCGGCAGCACCTGGCTGAACAGCCTGAAGCAGTACTGCCAGGGCGTCGCGACCGGCAGCCAGTTCTGTCCCGCCGGCTCGCAGTTCGTGACCAATCCGGGCAGCCAGCTGCTCGGCACCTGGAACGACACGACCTCGGTGCCTTCGAGCCCGACCGACACCCAGGTCCGCGCCGCCGCCCAGCGCGGTGCGGCGCACTTCGGGTACAACCCGAACGCGCTGTACCTGGTCTACACGCCGCACAACAAGTCGATCAGCGGGTTCGGCACGCAGTTCTGCGCCTACCACGACAACACCTCGTTCAACGGCCATCCGCTGGCCTACGCCAACATGCCGTACGTGCCTGACGCCGGCGCCTCGTGCGGCCGAAACTTCGTGAACGGCAGCAACAACTCGTTCGGCAACGGGTTCTTCGACGGCCTGAGCATCGTCTCGGGTCACGAGTACGCCGAGGCGGCGAGCGATGCGTTCCCGAGCAACACGATCGCCTGGCTCGACAACGCCGGCGCCGAGAACGGCGACAAGTGCGCCTGGGGCACCGGCCCCGGCCCGCAGTCGGCTTCGACCAACATCACCCTCGGCAGCCACTTCTTCGCCGTCCAGTCGCTGTGGTCCAACCTGGCCAACGGCCAGACGGGCGGCTGCGTCATCTCCTCGTAAGCGGCCGGTCGGCTGGGGGGCGGCTCGACCGCTCCCCGGCCGGCATCCCCCCGACCGCCGGTCGGGCATGCGGCGAGCAGGCCGAGGCGGTCGCCGTCCCCGGTCCGCCGGTCGCACGCTAGCTGCTCGAGCCGCCGAGCCGCAGGCGCCGGTGTCCCGCTCCCGGAGAGCTCAGCCAAGGCGGGGGGCGGTGCGCTAAGCTGCCCGTCTGCCAATCGAGTCCCCACGGCTGGCGTGGAGCAAGGCCAGGGTACGGTCGATCATACTTCGGTCTTGTTCTTCGCCTCTGCAGTGGTCGTGGCCGGCCCCCGCGAGCCATGGCTTCGTTCTGTCGGATTGCGCAGATTTCCATAGGAGACCTTGTGGGAGAGGGACATGAGCCCGGACGACACGACGGCAACTGCTGAACCGGATACCGGTATGCACGGGAACACGCGCCGGCTGCTGTCCGGTGATGGCGCCTGGTGGTGGAACGGTAGGAGGTGGGTCCCGGCCACCACCGAGGACGGCCTCTGGAAGTGGGACGGCACCCGCTGGAAGGTGACCGTCGACCTCGAGGGCAAGCGCCCCGAGGACCTGGCCACCACGCTCGCGCTGCTCGCGGAGGACCGCTACGCGGAGGCGGGAGGGATCCTGGCCGAGCGGGCCGTGGAATGGCAGCCCGACGGCTCGCTGCGCGACCTGGTCGACCGGGCCCGCGACGCGGGGGCACGGCTGGGCCGCCTCTCCGAGGGCCTGAACGGGGCCGACGGCGGCCGGGGCCTGCGCCGGCGGTTGGGCTCCATCGACGAGCGCAGGCAGCTCGAGGAGGAGCGCGACACCGTGGTGTCCGAGCACCGGGCGCTCATGGTGCGCCTCGGTCGCAGCGCGCCCCAGCCCAGCATCAAGGAGGCGGACGACATGCTGGCCGCCGCCCGCCTGCTGGACGAGCGCGCGGCGCTGATGACCGCCGGGCTGGCCGAGGTCGACGAGGCCGAGCGGATGCGTGCGGACGCCGCGGCCGCCGCCCAGCGCGAGCTGGCAGCCGCCGAGGACGCCCGGCTGCGCGCCCTGCAGGAGGCCCGCCGCGCGGTCGAGGCCGCGGAGTCGGCGCATGCCTGGGCCGTCGCCGAGGCTCGCGCCCGCATGCGCACCGTGCTGACGCCCGGCTCTGGTGAGCTGAAGGCCGGCCTGGGCCCGCTCCGGCTGCACGCCAACCTCCTGGAGACGCCGACGGGTCGGCTCCCGGCGGCCGGCTCGGCCGCGTACGTGGACACCGCCCAGGCCCTCTGGTCCGAGCACCGGGAGGCGCTCGCCGACCTGGTGCTGCTGGAGGCGCCGGAGTCGGAGACGTTCCTGGACGCGCTCACGGAGGCCACCTCGTCGCTCTTCCTGCTGGTCGTCGGCCGGACCGGCACGGCGCTGTGGCCCTGCCCACCCGGGCAGGAGAAGGCCGCCCAGCGCTTCGCCACCGTCGTGAGCGACCACGCGCGCGACGCGGGCCGGACCAAGCGCGACCGCGACGAGAAGGCTCGTCAGGCCGAGGACGAGCTCGACCAGGTCACCCGCGACCGGTCGTCCATCGAGGCCGCGGAGGCGGAGCTGGCCCGCGTCGAGGCCGATCCCGGCCTGCTGGGCGCGATCGACGACGCACGCGAGCGCCTGAACCGGGCCCGCGCCGACACGCCGGAGCTGATCGAGGCCCGGCGCAAGGTGCTGGAGCTGGCGCGCCGGCTGGTCGCCCCGCCGGAGGCGCTGCGAGCGGCCGCGACGGCGATCTAGCGGGCCGTCTCGACGACCGGCGGCCGGCCCAGAGCCGGCCGCCGGTTTCTTTTTCAGTCGGGTTCGGGCTCGGTTCGTGACCAGTGGGCCCATGGCCCCTCCCCCCTCGCGGCCCCCTCGCGGGGGAGGTGGCCCGGTCACGGGCCGGAGGGGGGTTGCTCGGCCGGCTCCGCGATTTGATCTTGTCCAAGCTACCCCCCCTCCGGGTCCTGGCGGACCCCCTCCCCGCAAGGGCCCGCAAGGGGGGAGGGCCATCCGGCCCCCGGCTCTGGTCAGCTGTACGCGCCTGCGAGTGGTTAAGACCACCAGAAAGTGGTCTTGACCACTTGAGCTCGACGTGCTTCAATTCCCCTCGACTCTGCAGGGTCGAAGTCGAGCGGAGGATTAGACCACTCGTCGAGTGGAGGAGGACGGTTGGGCAAGCAGGACGAGATCCGCGAGCGGGTGATGGAGCTGATCGAATCCCTCGAGGTGGGGCAGGCCATTCCCTCCGAGCGGCGCCTGTGTGAGCAGCTCGGCGTCTCCCGGCTCACGCTCCGGGCGGCGCTCGACGATCTTGTCCGCGAGGGCCACCTCACGCGCCGCCAGGGCAGCGGCACGTACGTGTCGAGGCCCAAGATCGCCCAGCCCCTCACGCTGACGTCGTTCAGCGAGGACATGCGGCGCAGGGGCATGGTTCCCGGCAGCCGCACCCTGGAGCTGAGGACAGTGCCGGCGGGGGCCCGGCTCGGCCGCCGTCTGCAGCTCTCGCCCGAGGCCCTGGTCGTCCGCGTCATGCGGCTGCGGCTGGCCGACGGCGAGCCGATGGCGCTGGAGGTGCTTCACGTGCCCGCGGCGCTGGTTCCCGGACTCACCCAGGCGGACCTGGAGAACCGCTCGTTCTACGAGCTCATGGAGGAGCGCTACGGGGTGGTGATCTCGTCGGCGACGCAGACGATCGAGCCGACGGTCACCAGTGCGGAGGAATCGGAGGCACTGGGGGTTCCCCTGCATTCGCCCGCGTTCCTCTTCGAGCGGACGACGCTGACCACCTCGGGCCAGCCCATGGAGTTCGTCCGCTCCTTCTACCGGGGCGACCGCTACCAGCTGGTTACGGAGCTGCTGCCCTCGCGCAGCCGGAACGGCCGCGTCACGCTCGCCGACGCCAGGTCGTTCGCAACCCGGCCAGCACAGAGAGAGGAGGACATGGATTGAACGGTCGACACCTGGCGCGCTCAGCCGCGGTGCTGGCGCTCGGCCTCGTCGCGGTGGCCTGCTCGGGCGGTCCGGGCGGTGGCGGGGCCTCGTCGAATCAGCCCAGCACGCTCACCGTCTGGCTGATGAACGGCAGCGCTCCGCCGTCCATCGTCGACGGGGTCAACGCCGACTTCAAGGCCAGGCACCCCAACGTCAAGGTCGACGTGCAGATCCAGCAGTGGAGCGACGTCACCACGAAGCTGGACACCGCGTTCGCCGGCGGCGCGCCGCCGGACGTGGTCGAGCTCGGCAACACCCTGGTCGCCAAGTACGCGGCGGCCGGCGCACTCAGCAACGTGACCTCGAAGAAGGCGGACTTCGAGAACTCGTCCACCTGGCTCCAGTCCCTGACGGACTCGTGCACGCTCAGCGGCAAGCTGTACTGCGTGCCGTACTACGCGGGCAGCCGTGCGGTCGTCTACCGCAAGGACATGTTCGACAGGGCGGGCGTCAAGCCCCCGGCGAGCACCGACGAGTGGCTGCAGATCGGCCAGAAGCTCATGGACACGAACCGGAGCGATGCCGACTTCTCCGCCCTCTACTACCCGGGCAAGTACTGGTACGCGGCGCTGCCGTTCGTGTGGGACATGGGCGGTGACATCGCCACCCAGAGCGGCGGCCAGTGGAAGGGCACGCTCGACTCCCCGTCGTCGCAGCAGGGCCTGACGACCCTGGCCAACATGGTCGGCAAGCTGTCCCGGGCCGACAAGACCGGCGACGAGCTGAAGCAGGACGCGGCCTTCGTGCAGGGCCACATCGCGATGCTGGTCGCCAACGGGTGGGAGATCGGCGTCATCACCGATCCCAAGACCGGCGATCCCAGCCTGAAGGACAAGCTCGGCGTCTTCCCGATCCCGAGCCACACCGCCGGCCAGACCGCCCCGGTCTTCCTGGGCGGCTCCGACCTCGGCATCGCCGCCAGGAGCAGGGCCCAGGACCTGGCCCAGGAGTGGGTCGGCCTGCTGACCGGCAAGAAGTGGCAGACCCAGATGGCGACGGTCGGGCTGGTGATCCCCAACACGACCGCGCTGCTCAGCGCGAACGACGGCCAGCCGCTGATCGGCACGTTCGCCAGCGCGGCCAGGAACAGCCGCTTCGTCCCCAACTCCCCGAACTGGGCCAACGTCGAGAGCGCCAACGTGATCCCCGACATGCTGGTCTCGATCTTCACGGGCAAGGCGTCGGTGGCAGACGCCACGAAGTCGGCCAGCGGTCAGGTCACGCAGATCCTCAACGGCAAGAGCTGACCCGGGAGGGTGCGGGTTCCCATCATGTGCGCGGTCCCATCCGCAGACGGAGCACCGGGTTCGGCCGCGGCCGCGGCGGGGCCGCGCACCGGGACCCTCACCAGGCGCCGCCTGAGCCGGCGGCGCCTCCCGAGGCGCGCCGCACCCTATCTGCTCATCGCGCCGGCCCTGGTCGTCATCGCCGCGGTGATGGCCTACCCGATGGGCTTCCTGGCCAGCCTCTCGCTGCAGGACTACGGCCTGCGCGAGCTGCTGGCCCACCAGGGCGTCTGGGCCGGCGCCGCGAACTACGCCCGCCTCGCCTCCGACCCGCTCTTCTGGCAGGTCGTCGCACGCTCGCTGGCCTTCACGGCGACGGCGGTCCTCCTGAGCATGGTGCTCGCCACGCTGCTGGCGCTGCTGATGGAGCGCTGCAGCGGCCCGGTGCGCCTGCTGCTCGGCGGCGGCCTGATCTTCGTGTGGGCGACGCCCGTCGTGGTCGCCGTCGACATCTGGCAGTGGATGTTCGACTACGAGTTCGGCGTCGCCAACTGGGCGCTCACCCACCTGCACCTCGGCAGCCACGTCCACCACAACTGGTTCGAGAACCCGGTCGAGGGCTTCGCCATCATCACCGCGCTGGTCGTCTGGGGGGCGCTGCCCTTCCTCGTCGTCACGCTGTACGCGGGCCTCGTCCAGGTGCCGCTCGAGCTGGTCGAGGCTGCCAGGTCGGACGGCGCCACGGCGTGGCAGGTCTTCTGGCAGGTCACGGCGCCGCTCCTGCGGCCGATCTTCGCGATCGTGCTCAGCCTCTCCACCATCTGGGACTTCCAGGTCTTCAACCAGGTCTGGATCATGCTCAACCAGCGGCCGAGCAGCACCTACTACGTGATGGGCGTCTACTCGTATGTGGAGGCGTTCAGGGTCACGCAGTACGGGCGCGGAGCGGCGGTCTCCATCGTGCTGGTGGCGATCCTGATGCTCGCGACGTTCTTCTACGTCCGCCAGATGGCGCGGACCGGGGAGCTCGAGTAGTGGCCGCACGCGTCCATCGCCGGCGTCGCGCGACGCGCCGGCTCGGCTACGACGTGGCCGGCGTGCTCGCGTTCGCCGTCATGATCTTCCCGGTCTACTGGATGATCGCGACGGCGTTCAAGCCGGGCCGCGACATCCTGAGCTTCGACCCCAAGTTGGTGCCGGCGCCGCTGACGCTGGCCAACTTCGCCGACGCGCTGGCGCGGCCGTTCTTCTGGAGCAGCGTGCGCAGCAGCCTGATCGTGGTGCTCACGGTGGTCGCGGTCTCCCTGCTGCTGGCGTTCGTGGCCGCGGTCGGCGTCGCCCGGTTCCGCTTCCGCGGCCGGCGCGCGTTCGTGGTGCTGATCCTGGTCGTCCAGATGGTCCCGCTCTCCGCCCTGGTCAT
>DASYBH010000477.1:0-9576 GCA_036500885.1 Candidatus Dormiibacterota bacterium | reverse complement strand
CGCTTAGCGGGCGCTTAAGGGGATCAATAAGGCGTGGGCGCCGAGGCCACCCCCGACTGGCGTCCGAGCTTCCTCGACCAGGGCGGGCAGCGCGTCCGGCCCGGGCAGGTCGTCGCCGCGCAGCGCGGCAACCGCCCGGGCGCGTCTCGTCCAGCCCGCCCCGGGCCAGCCGGTGAGGTCGTGCCACCGCGTCGACCGCGGTCGGTGGGACCTGCGTCCGCTCGAGCAGAAGCGCGCCCTCCAGCCGCACGGCACGCCGTCGAGTTTCCGCGGGCGAGGCGTCCGCGCCATCGGCGCCCGGGTGGATTTCGCGGGACCGCCTCTCCAGACCGATCTCCACCCGGGGCCTGGCGGCGTGGTCGAGAGTGAGGTTCCCGTCCGTACTACCATTACGACCTGCCGTGAAGATCGGGGTGCTTTCCGAGTCCATCCCGGGCGAGCGCCGTGTGGCACTTGTGCCGGACGTAGCAGCCAAACTGTCCGGGTTCGAGGTGATCGTCCAGGCCGGGGCCGGGGACGCGGCCGGCTTTGACGACGACGCGTATCGTCAGGCCGGCGCCGCCGTCGAGACAGACCGTGGGGCGGTGCTCCACTCCGCCGACGTGGTGCTCTGGGTGCAGGCGCCGCAGCTGAGCGACGTCGAACTGCTCCGCGAGGGGGCCACGACGATCGGGTTCCTGCAGCCGGCGACGCAGGGCGCCGTCATCGAGGCGCTGGCCCGCGGCCGGGTCACCGCCTTCTCGCTCGAGTTGCTGCCCCGGATCAGCCGGGCGCAGAGCATGGACGCGCTCTCGAGCCAGGCCTCGCTGGCCGGGTACAAGGGCGTCGTGATGGCCGCCGGCCGGCTGGGCAAGTTCTTCCCCATGCTGATGACGGCCGCCGGCACCATCCCGCCGGCCAGGGTGCTGGTCCTGGGCGCGGGCGTGGCCGGTCTGCAGGCCATCGCGACGGCGCGCCGGCTCGGCGCGGTCGTGGAGGCGTACGACGTGCGACCGGCCGTCAAGGAGGAGGTGAAGAGCCTGGGCGCCACCTTTCTGGAGCTGGACCTCGAGGCGCAGGAGGGTCAGGGCGGTTACGCTCGCGAGCAGAGCGAGGAGTTCCTGAACCGCCAGCGCGAGCTGCTGGGCGACCGTGTGGGCGCCGCGGATGTGGTCATCACCACCGCGGCCATCCCCGGACGGCGGGCCCCGCTGCTGGTGACCGCGCCCATGGTGAAGGGCATGCGCCGCGGCTCCGTGATCGTCGACCTGGCGGCCGACACCGGCGGCAACTGCGAGCTCACCCGGCCGGGCCAGGTGGTCGAGCTTGACGGCGTCTGGCTGGACGGCACGACCAACGTGCCCTCCACCGTGGCCCTCCACGCGAGCCAGCTGTACGCGCGCAACGTGACCAACCTGCTTCAGCACCTGGCGCCGGGCGGCGAGCTGAAGCTCGACATGGAGGACGAGATCACGAAGGGCTGCTGTGTGACGCACGCAGGTCAGATCGTCAGCGAGCGCGCGAAGCAGCTGATGGAGGCGGCCGCGGCCGCGAAGGGCTCGCGCACGTGAACGAGCACCTGGTCGTTCTGATCACCTACTTCGTCCTGGCGGTGTTCGTCGGCTTCGAGGTGATCTCGAAGGTGCCGACCATCCTGCACACGCCCCTGATGTCCGGCTCCAACGCCATCCACGGGATCATCCTGGTCGGCGCGCTGCTGATCGCCGCGCACGCCCAGACGCCGCTTCAGGTCGTGCTCGGCTTCGTGGCCGTGGTGCTCGCCACCACCAACGTGGTCGGCGGCTTCGTTGTCACCGACCGGATGCTCGAGATGTTCAAGGGCCGCCGCACGTGACGATCGCCACGGCGCTCGTCTACCTCGTGGCCGCGGTGCTGTTCATCGTCGGCCTCAAGTTCCTCAGCTCACCTGCCGGCGCCCGCCGCGGCAACCAGGTGGCGGCCGCCGGAATGCTGCTGGCGGTCGGCTGGACCGTCGTGGTGCTGCGCGACCAGTTCACGGTCGCCGGCCTCGTGATCTGCGTGCTCGGAGTGCTGATCGGCGGGGTGGCCGGGACCGTGGGCGCCCGGCGCGTGCAGATGACCGCGATGCCGCAGATGGTCGCCCTGTTCAACGGGGTGGGCGGTGGCGCGGCGGCGCTCGTCGCGGTGGCGGAGCTGCTCAAGCTGAACGGGGCGCGGCCGGAGTTCCAGACCGGCTTTCCGAGCATCTTCGCGATCGTGATCGGCGGCATCTCGTTCGCCGGCAGCGCCGTCGCGTTCGCCAAGCTCCAGGAGCTGATGACCGGCAGGCCGATCACGTATCCCGGCCAGCAGATCGTCAACGGCCTCCTGGCCGCGGCGATCCTGGCGCTGGCGGTCTTGGTGCTGGCCGTGACCGGCTCCGCTGTCGTGTTCACGATCTTGCTCCTGCTCGCGCTCGTGCTGGGGGTGGCGTTCGTGCTGCCCATCGGCGGCGCCGACATGCCGGTCGTGATCTCGATGCTGAACGCCTTCACGGGCCTGGCCGTGGCGGCCAGCGGCTTCGTGGTCGACAACTTCGCCCTGATCGTGGCCGGCACGCTGGTCGGCGCCAGCGGCACGCTGCTGACGAAGCTGATGAGCGACGCCATGGGCCGATCGCTGGCCAACGTCCTGTTCGGCGCATTCGGTCAGGTCCAGGTCGGGGCCGGCGGCGGAGCCGCCGCCGACGGGCGCAGTGTGCGCGCCGGCTCGTCGGACGACATCGGCACGATGCTGGCCTACTCCCGCAGCGTCATCATCGTGCCCGGGTACGGGCTGGCGGTTGCCCAGGCGCAGCACGCGGTGCGCGAGCTGGCCGACCTGCTGGAGAAGCGCGGGGTGGAGGTGAACTACGCCATCCATCCGGTTGCCGGCCGGATGCCGGGACACATGAACGTCCTGCTGGCCGAGGCGAACGTGCCGTACGAGCAGCTCAAGGAGATGGACGAGATCAACGACGACTTCAAGCGCGCTGACGTGGCGCTGGTGGTCGGCGCCAACGACGTGGTCAACCCGGCCGCGCGCAACTCGCCAGGCAGCCCGATCTACGGGATGCCCATCCTGAACGTCGACCAGGCCCACAACGTGGTGTTCCTGAAGCGCTCGATGCGCCCGGGATTCGCCGGGATCGACAACGAGCTCCTCTACGAGCCACAGACAATCATGCTGTTCGGCGACGCCAAGGAATCCCTGACCAAGCTGGTCTCGGCCGTCAAGGCAGCCTAGGCGCCCAGCCTTCTCTAAAGAGAGGGCTGGTGAGGTGGGAGTGACCGCAGTGGTCGGAAATGCTGGACGTGGCACTCCCACCTCGACCTCGGTCGCCGCTGGTCAGACCTCGGCGGCTTCCGGTCCCCGGATGGTCAGGCGCGGCCCCTCGGCGGTCTCGACGCGGTCGAGACTGTGGCCGTCGAGCTCACGGCTGATCGGCTCGGCGATGCGCAGGATCTCGTGGCCCTGGTCCTCGACCACCTGGTCGTTGGGGTCCGGCGGGCTCGCCGTGAAGGCAAGTCGTCCGTCGTTCTCCGGCTCCAGCCTGAGCGCCCTATCGGGGGGCACCTCGACGCTGCGCAACATCTCTCTGGCGGGGGCGGTTACTGCAAGCATTTCTGCTCCTCCTGTCGAGATCCGGTGGGCCCTGTCGGGTCGTCACCAATGGATCGGACTCGGACTGAGCACCGATCGCGTGCCATCCCAGGCTACCACCGGCCGCACGATGGTCGCTGGTCCGCCAACCCGGCAGGGATGTAGCCTTCGCACGCGATGCTGAGCGGCGATCGGCCGGAGCGGCGATCGGGCGTGCAGCTGCTGGGGCGCCGGCCGACGATGGTCGACGTGGCCAGAGAGGCGGGCGTGGCCCTCAAGACGGTCTCCCGCGTGGTCAACGACGAGCCTGGCGTCCATCCCACCACCGCCGAGCGCGTCAACCGCGCCATCGCCCGACTCCGCTATCGCCGCAACGACCTGGCCCGGCGCCTGCGCAGCCACGCGCCGACGGCCACGATCGGTCTGATCGTCGAGGACGTGGCGAGCGCGCGCTCCGCGGCGATCGTGGGCGGGGTCGAGGCGGTGATCCGCGACCTGGGCTGGCTGGTCGTCGCCGGCAGCTGTGGCGAGGATGCCGCCGAGGAGCGGCGCCTGGTCACGGCGATGGTCGAGCGCCAGGTCGATGGCCTGCTGGTCGTGCCGGCGGGAGGCGATCACCGCTACCTGCTGTCGGAGGTGCGGCGGGGGACGCCGGCCGTCTTCCTCGGCCGGCCGCCGGCGGGCATCGAGGCGGACACGGTGCTCCTGGACGATCGCGAAGGCGCCCACGCGGGCGTGGCGGCGCTGCTGGCGTCCGGGCACCGGCGGATCGGCGTGATCGCCGGGGCGCCGGCGGCCGGCGCCGTCGACGAGCGCCTGGCCGGCTGGCGGGGGGCGCTGGCCGCGGCGGGGGCGGTCGAGGACGGTGGGCTGCTGCGTCTCGGCCTGACCGACGCGGCGGCTGCGGAGGTGGCGGTCACCGAGCTGCTGGCGGCGCCGGACCCGCCCACGGCGCTGTTCGCCACGAACGGGCGCCTGGCGCTCGGCGTGGTGAGGGCCGCCGCGGCCGCCGCCGGGACCGTCGCGGTGCTGGCGTTCGACCGCCTACCCCTGGCCGATCTGCTGCCGTTCCCGGTCTGGGTGATCGACTACGACGCCGCCGAGCTGGGTCGCCGCGGCGCCGAGCTGCTGCTCGATCGCCTGGACGGCAACGCCGGCCCTGCCCGCCGCGTGGTCGTGCGAACGGCTCTCTCGATGCGTTGAGCCGCGTCAGCCGCCGTTCTTGACGTCGATCGTGGTGACGTAGACCGTTCCGCCGGACTTCAGGTAGTTGGGGAGCTGGTCGCCGGTCGCGTAGCCCGAAACCGTCACCGTCTGTCCGGCGTCGGTGGTGGGGATCGGGCCGGTGAAGGTCGCGATGGGGTTCGTGCCGTCGGTGAGCGTGAGCGTGACCGTTCCGCTTCCCTGCTCACCGGTGTTCTTGAGCGTGATCTGGACGGGGCAGCCCTGACTCGTCGTGCAGCGGCCGGGAATCGAGGCGCCGACCCGCTGGAACCTGGCGTTGCCCGTATTGGGCGTGGGCGTCGGGGCCGGCGTGCTGGTGGTCCGCGGGGTGGGCCCCGTGCTCGGCTGCGCGCTCGGCGGCGGAGCGGCCGCCGAGGGTGTGCCCGAACCGCCGCTGCCGATGCCGATGAGATGACCGATGCCGAGACCGATGAGGAACAGGCCGAGCAGGGCGGCGCCCACCAGGGCCACGAGCCGGACGCGGCTCGCCCCCTCCCCCTGGTTGCCGTCGTCAGGACGGTACGGCGGCGCGTAGGGATTGGTGGGCGGGGCCGTGTAGGTCTCGTAACCGCCCGGCGGCAGAGGCGCCGATGACGAGTAGACGGGCTCCGAGCCCGCCCTTCCCCACGCCGCATTCGAGGGGCTGGGAGGTGGCGCCGGCAGGCCGTGGACGGGCTCCGCCTCCGCATCTACGGGGGGTGACGAGCTCCAGCTCGGCGGAGGCGGCGGCTCGGGCCGGCGGCTGGGCGGCGCCGGAACGCGGGCCGCCGGCGCGACCGGCGCGGGTGGTTCGTACGGCGGGTCCGACTGGCCGTACCCGGGGTCCTGCTGCCCGTACCCGGGCGCCGGGTGCCCGTATCCCGGGTCCTGCTGGCCGTATCGCGGGTCCTGCTGCCCGTACCCGGGCTCCTGGTGGCCGTACGCACCCTCGGGCTCGCCGTGGGCGCCTTCGTACCCGTGCTGTTCCGGCTGCTGATGGGCGTACGGGTCGTGTCCGGCGTCCGACCAGGACTGCTCCGCATAGCCCTGGTCGTGGTAGTCGTGCTGGGCGTAGATCTGGTCCTCGGCCGGCTGCGACGGTCCGTGCTCGTGGTACGGCGCCGGCTCGGTCTCGTGCCAGGCTTCCTGCTCGTAGACCGGCTGGCCGGGGGCCGCGTGCTGCTCCCCCACGTACCAGCCCTGGTCCGCGTACTGCTCGTGGGCCTGGGGGTCGTGCTGGTCCGGGTACTGCTGCGGTGCAGGGTCGTGGTACAGGTGCGACTGATCGGGCGGCGGCTCAGGGACCTGCGGCGCCTCCCGATCCGGAGAGAACTGGGGCGGCTGCTGGCGCGTCGGCCCGGGAGGTGGGGGCGGCGGCGCGGTCGGGCCGCCGGGCTCGACCATCCGCACGACCATCGAGCGCTGCAGCCGCCCGCACTCCGGGCAGTAGATGGCCTCCGGATCCAGCTCGGCCCCACACTTGAAGCAGTAGGGCTTCATCTGGCTCATGGATGGAGAGCCTACCGTGAACACCCGCCGAGTGCATCATCCTCCGGGCACGGGGAGGACGTCACCCGAACGCTCGAAACGTGCCGAAGAGCCTGACTTCGTGGGTCGACGCCTCCAGATCGCGGAGTGCCGCCTCGGCCACCGCCGGGTCGGTGACCTGGAAGTCCAGGAAGAAGCGGTACTCGAACGGCTTGCTGGAGATCGGCCGCGCCTCCAGGCGAAGCAGGTTCACCCCACGGCTGGAGAGGCACTGCAGGGCGCTGACCAGGCTGCCCGGCGCGTGAGCGGTGACGAAGCACAGCGAGCACTTGCTGCCTGGCTCCGCCTCACCGGGCCGCGCCGGCTGGCCGCGCTCGACCACGACGAAGCGGGTCCTGTTCGTGTCGTCGTCCTGGACGCCCTCGTCCAGCACCTCCAGCCCGTAGCGCGCTGCGGCGGCGGCGCTGGCGATGGCCGCGAGGTCGGGCTCGGGGTGCTCCGCGAGGTGGCGTGCGGCGCCGGCGGTGTCGTGGTGGGGGATGGCCTCGATACCCCGCGCCTCGAGGTAGCGCCGGGTCTGGGCCAGCGCCTGCGGGTGCGAGATGACGCGTCGGACCGGGTTGCCCCGGAACCCGAGCAGACAGTGGCGCACGGGGTGCACGTGCTCGGCGACGAGGCGCAGGCCACGGCGCTCCCAGAGCAGGTCGTTGGCCTCCTGGACGATGCCGCCCAGCGTGTTCTCGACCGGGATCACGTCCCGATCGACCGCGCCTTCGACCAGCGCGTCCACCGCCATCGTGAACGTGCGGTGGCCGACCGGGCTGGCATCGGGGAAGAGGGCCAGGAGCGCCTCTTCCGAGTACGCTCCGGGTTCGCCCTGGTAACCGATGCGAACGCTCGTTCGCACGGGCTCCCGGGCATCGAGCACAGATGGATGGACGTGGCCCGGCACGCCGGTCAGTCGTCCGCGGTCCGCGGCTGCAGCCAGGGCATCATGCCGCGCAGGTTGGCTCCGACGGTCTCCAGCTCGTGCTCGGCGTGCTCCCTGCGCATGCGGAGGAAGTTCCCCCGGCCCTTCTCGTTCTCGTCGATCCAGCGCTCGGCGAACGTGCCGTTCTGGATCTCCGCGAGGATCTGCTTCATGGACTGCTTGACCCTGGCGTCGATGACGCGCGGACCGGAGACGTAGTCGCCGTACTCCGCGGTGTCCGAGATGGAGTAGCGCATGAAGCCGAGGCCGCCGCGGTACATCAGGTCGACGATCAGCTTCATTTCGTGCAGGCACTCGAAGTACGCCAGCTCCGGCGGGTAGCCGGCCTCGACCAGCGTCTCGAAGCCCGCGGTGATGAGGGCGCTGATCCCGCCGCAGAGCACGCTCTGCTCGCCGAACAGGTCGGTCTCCGTCTCGTCCTTGAAGGTGGTCTCCAGGACCCCGGCCCGGCCCGCGCCCATCGCCCGCGCATACGCGAGCGCGCGGTCCTTGGCCCTGCCGGTCGCGTCGTGCTGGATCGCGATCAGCGCGGGGGTACCGGTGCTCTCCACGTACGTGCTCCGCACGAGGTGGCCGGGGGCCTTGGGCGCGATCATCGTGACGTCGACGTCGTCCGGCGGCTCGATCTGGCCGAAGTGGATCGAGAAGCCGTGCGCGAACATCAGCATCATGCCGGCGCGCAGGTGCGGCTGGATCGCCTCGCGGTACAGGCGCGCCTGACCGACGTCCGGCGTCAGGACCACGACCACGTCGGCCTCGCGGACGGCCTGGGCCACCTCGACGACCCGCAGCCCGTGACGCTCCGCCTTGGCGCGCGACTTGCTGCCGGGATGCAGGCCGACGCGGATGTCGACCCCGCTGTCCTGGAGGTTCTGGGCGTGCGCATGACCCTGTGAGCCGTAGCCAAGAATGGCGACCCGCTCGCCGAGCGTCTCGGGACAGTCGCCGTCGTAGAAGATGTTCACGGTCATGGGCGCAATGATCTCCCAACGGCGCCGGCGGTCGCCCGGCGACTCGGCGCACCAGTGGCGCGGAACCCCCCAGAAAGCCGGAGCCCCCGCCCGAAGGCGAGGGCTCACGTCGCGAAGAGGGTGCTTTCCGTGTCTGATGTTAGACCCGCCTCTCAATCGGTCCTAGTCAACTCTCCACAAGGACTCATACGTACTTCTGTGGTGCGGCCACGAACAGCGTGCCTCTGGACTAATTAGAATCGCCGCAGACATGTCGCCCGTCGCGCGGGGCCCGGGGTGGGGAGGTGGACGGGTGAGAACAGGGAGAACGGCCACGCTCGGCCAGAACTTCCTGCGGAATCGGCGTACGGCACGCCGGCTCGTCCACCTCGCGGGTGGTGCGGACACGGCTCTGCGGATCGATCTGGGCGCCGGCAAGGGCGCGATCACGGAGGTCGCCGCCGCGACGTTCAGCGGCCGGATCGTCGCGATCGAGAAGGATCCGCGGCTGGTCGAGGAGCTCGTCCGCCGGTTCTCCGACTGGACCAACGTCGAGGTCCGCGGCGAAGACCTCCTGGACGTGCCGCTGCCCTCCGAACCCTTCGTGTGCCTGGGCAATCCGCCGTTCAACCTGTCCACCGCCATCGTGCGCCGGTGGATGACCAGCGGGCTGTTCCAGTCGGGCGCGCTGATCGTCGAGCGGGAGTTCGGACGGCGGGTGGCCGGTGAGTTCGGAACCACGAAGCTCTCCGCGTCGCTGGATGCCCACCTGGAGCTGACCCTGGGGGCGCCGGTCCACGCGGAGGAGTTTCACCCCCAGCCCCGGGTGCGCGTGGCGATCCTTCGGGCGGCGTCGCGCGAACACCCCCTCGTGGCGGTCGGGGACCGGGTGGCGTACTGGCTCTTCGTGAACTACCTGTTCGAGCGAGGGCGGTACACCATCGGCGAGGCGATCGGGGACCTCGGGCTGCGGCGGACTCCGCCTGCCACCTCGGCGACGCCGCTGCGGTCGGCGTCCACGAGCGCGCTCGTGGACCTCTTCGCCGAGGTGCGGCGCGGCGCGAGGCAGTGGGCACAGGTCGAGGCCTTCGAGCGCGGCCTACCGGTCAACCGCCGTGCGCTCGCCAGCCCAGCCGGCTAGCGGTGCGGCCGGAAAGGCTGGCGAGAGATTCGGCGTCCATGTGCCCCAAATCTCTCGCCGCTGCCTATCCGCGCACCTCTTACCGCGCTGGGCGCGGCATCGAGCGCCGGACCATGACGATGATGCCGACCACGATCATCAGCAGCGGCAGCAGCAGGCGGATGAGGAGGGGGAAGCGGACGCCGCTCACGTGCAGGCTCTCGAAGAACAGGGCGCCGAGC
>DASYBH010000476.1:0-9693 GCA_036500885.1 Candidatus Dormiibacterota bacterium | reverse complement strand
CGGACGACCTGGGCACCGCCGTCAACGTCCAGATGATGGCGTTCGGCAACATGGGTGGCGACTCCGGGACCGGTGTTGCGTTCACGCGCGACCCGATCACCGGCGCGAAGGAGCTGTACGGCGACTACCTGGGCAACGCGCAGGGCGAGGACGTGGTCGCCGGCATCCGCACCACCGAGCCGATCAGCGCGCTGAGCACGCGGATGCCGGAGGTCGGGCGCCAGTTCCACGAGTACGCCCAGAAGCTGGAGCAGCACTACCGCGACGTGCAGGACCTGGAGTTCACGGTGGAGCGCGGCAAGCTCTACATGCTCCAGACCCGCAGCGCCAAGCGGACCGGCGAGGCCGCGGTCAACATCGCGGTGGACATGGTCGGCGAGGGACTGATCTCCAAGCACGAGGCCGTCGCCCGCGTGGAGCCGCGACAGCTCGAGCAGCTGATCCACCCCCGCGTCGATCCCTCCGCCAGCGCCGCTCCGATCGGCAGGGGCGTGCCCGCGTCCCCCGGCGCCGCGACCGGCCAGGCGGTGTTCGACGCCGACACCGCCGAGGAGTGGGGCAAGGCGGGCAAGGCGGTCATCCTGGTCCGGGTCGAGACCAATCCCAACGACGTCCACGGCATGATCGAGGCGAGGGGCATCCTGACCGCGACGGGCGGCACCGCCAGCCACGCGGCGCTGGTCGCGCGCGGCATGGGCCGGCCCTGCATCGTCGGCGCCAGCGACATCAGCGTCGACGTCAGGAACCGGGAGTTCTCGGTCGACGGCACGACCGTGCGTCAGGGCGAGGAGATCACCCTGGACGGCACGACCGGCAACGTGTACCTGGGCCGGGTGCCGACGATCGAGCCGCGGCCGTCCGGCAACTTCCAGACGCTGCTCGGCTGGGCGGACGAGATCAGGCGCCTGGAGGTGTGGGCCAACGCCGACTACCCGCGCGACGCGGTGAAGGCGCGCGAGAACGGCGCCCAGGGCATCGGCCTCTGCCGCACCGAGCACATGTTCATGGAGGAGGACCGGCTCCCGATCGTCCGGGCCATGATCCTGGCCACCACGACCGAGGAGCGCGAGCAGCATCTCGCCAAGCTGCTGCCGATCCAGCGCGGCGACTTCAACGGCATCCTGCGCGCGATGCAGGGCCTGCCGGTCGTGGTCCGGCTGATCGACCCGCCGCTGCACGAGTTCCTGCCCAACTACGAGGAGCTCGTCGCGGAGACGACCGAGCTGCGCGTGACGGGCCGCGACCCCCAGCGGCTGGCCGAGCTGGAGCGGCTGAAGGCGCGTGTCGAGCAGCTGCGCGAGGCGAACCCCATGCTCGGCCTGCGCGGCGTGCGGCTGTCGATCCTCTTTCCCGAGATCACGCGGATGCAGGTGCGGGCCATCATCGAGGCGGCCTGCGACCTGAGGAAGGAGGGCGTCGACGCCCGGCCGGAGATCATGATCCCGCTCGTGGGAACGCTGGCCGAGCTCCAGGTGGTGAAGGCCGAGCTGGAGCCCGTCGCCAGGGCGGTCCAGCGCGAGAAGGGCGTCGAGGTGCACTACAAGTTCGGCACGATGATCGAGATCCCGCGGGCGGCGCTGGTCGCCGGCCAGATCGCTCGCGAAGCCGAGTTCTTCTCGTTCGGCACCAACGACCTGACCCAGACCACCTTCGGCTATTCGCGCGACGACGCGGAGGGCAAGTTCATCGTTCGCTACCTCGAGCGGGGGATCCTCAAGGTCAACCCGTTCGAGACGATCGACCGCGACGGCGTCGGGCGCCTGATGGAGTGGGCGGTTCGCGAGGGCCGGGCGACGCGGCCCGACCTGGAGATCGGCATCTGCGGCGAGCACGGCGGCGACCCGGACTCGATCCACACGTGTCACGAGCTCGGTCTGAACTACGTGTCGTGCAGCCCCTACCGGGTGCCTGTGGCCCGCCTGGCCGCCGCCCACGCGGTGGTCGCGGAGGGTACGACGACGAAGTAGCGCCGGAGCGCGGCGGTGGGGCGCGCGCCCACCGCCGCGCCGGGCCGTCAGGGCTGTCCCGAGCGCTCGATCGGGGTGGGCCGAACCTGCTCCACCGGCGGCGCGTCCGGGAAGGGATCGGTGAGCACCCGGGGCAGGCTGAGGATGTCCGGGTTGCAGTCGGCGACCTGGACGTGCGGCCGTCCGGCGAGCTGGTCCGGGCGGTGGTCGAAGCCCTGCCCGTGCCGGACGACGAGCAGCGCGTACTCGGGCAGGTTCTGCAGCGCGGTCGGCTCGACGAGGTACTCGTAGACCCGCTGCCTGGTCTCGGCGTAGTGCCAGTTCGTTCCCTCGGCGTAGCTGCGGGTGACGCCCCAGCTGCGGGACCTGGTCGTGGTGGGCAGGAGGCCCCGCGCCTCACGGCTCGTGCTGACCGACGACCCGTCCGTGTCGCCCGCGGCGTGCCTCTGGTTGGCCCCGTGCCCCCTGGTCACCTGGCTGAGCACGAACCGATGGCCATGGCCGATGAAGCGAGCCGCGCGGTCCGCCTCCTCGTGATTGCCCATGCGCATGAACACGACCGCGCCGCCGCCGCCGAGCATCAGCTCGGCGTCGTCGCGCAGGTGCCGGAACAGGTAGGCGAGCCTGACGCCGCGCCGCTCGCAGACGTCGGAGAGCCGCTCCAGGTGACGCCGGCGGAGGCGGTCGGCGCCCGCGACGATGAGCGTTCCCGTCCCCTCGCCGGCTGCGGCCTCGGCGCGCAGGTCGCGGATCGCCCACTGGACGACCAGGTCGATGAACAGGTCGGTCGCGAAGACCTGCTCGTCTCCCCCGACGGTCAGGCATCGCAGGCGGGCCCTCGCGGGCTGCTGGCCCGCCGCGCGGCTGCCCAGCTGCCTCACCGGGTGAAGGTGGGCCTCCAGGCTGCGAAAGCGCTCGTGCGCCTGCCGCACGTACTCCTCCGAGAAGAGGCCGTCGCCGAGGTGCTCCCGCTCCTCCGGGCTCAGGTGCTCGGGCTCGCCGGGCTCGCGCATCGCGACCCGCAGCGCCTCGTGCACGCGGGCCAGCGAGAGCTCCGGTGACAGCGCGCGGCAGATGGCGCCGAGGATGCGCGCGTCCATGGCCCGAGCCTGGCGGTGCTCGTCCGGCTGGTCCGCGTGGATGGATTCCACGAGCACGCCGGCCAGCTGGTCCGCGTCCAGGCCGGCCAGCAGGTCGACGGTCGCGAGCTGCCTCGGGAGGACCTGGGCGCTGACGGTCAGGCCCCTGTCCTCGGTGAGCTGGCAGAGCTCTGCGGCGACCATCCCCTCCGACAGGTCCAGGACGCGCACGGGCGGCGCGGTGGCGATCATCGAGGAGCCGAACGTCGTCAGGAAGCCCTCCCAGCTCCGCAGGGTGCCGCCGAAGACGTCGATCCGGTCGCTGCCCGGCCAGCTCCGCACCGCGCCCCACTCGGGCACGTCGTTCAGCCGCTCCCACTCCGCGCGGTTGTGCGCATCCGCACGCGTGCGCCAGGTGAGGCTGGCGCCGTCGTACCGGGTGCCGGCGGTCGATTCGAGGGCCTCGAGCTCGTGCCGCGCCCGGTGCTCCTGCCGGGCCAGCCGGAGCGGGCGCCAGACGCTCAGCCAGGCGGCCCCCACCACCACGAGCGACGCGAGCACGACCCCGACCGGTGATGCGCCGCGCGAGCCCTGGTTGCTCAGGAGGTACCAGCCGGCGAGCCCGGCGCACACGGCGCCGGCGACCGCCCACGTCATCGCGCTCCGGCGCCTCGCCGCCAGCCGGTCGACCCGCACCCTGACCTCGGGATCGGCGACGATCGGCCGGGGCTCCGGCTCCTGGAAGTGGCGCCAGTGCAGCAGTCGGTCGCGGAACTCCCACCCGAGTCGCTCGCCGGGGCTGAAGAGGCGCGACCGGCTCTCGAAGGGATCGCCGCTCATCGGTGAGCGGCGCGGCCTCCGTCTGTCCCGACAGGTGTCATGCTGGCCCCATGGTAGTGGCTGGCGGCCGAGTCCTCCACGCCGGTTGGGCAGCATGACGGGCCGGCGAACGCGATGATCGTGCCGGCGGCCTGTCCCCGATGCGGGCAGTCCGACTCGGTCCAGCGGGTGCCGGGCATCGTCGCGTCGCAGAGCAGCCCCTTGAGCTGGGAGCTGCGCGCTCCGCAGCCGCCGGGTTGGTCCGGCCGGGCCGCGCGAGGCAGGGGCAGGCCCGGCTGGGTCTGGGTGGGCCTGGCGCTCCTCCTGGTGACCCTCCCCGTCGACCTGCTGGTGCTGGCGGCCGTCGCGGTCGTGGCGTTCGCGTTCGCGGCCGTGATCGCCGCCGTCGCGGCCGTGGGGCTCGCCGCGTTCGGCCTCTATCGCTACCTGAATCGCCACGTCATCGCCGAGCGCCGGGAGCAGCGGCGGCGCGACCGCGAGGAGGCTCTCCGGCGCTACCAGCACGCCCTCGGCTACTGGGACCAGCTCCACTACTGCTACCGGTGCCACGGGGTCTTCCTGCCGGGCCATCCCTGGCAGCACCAGGCCGTCACCGCGGCAGGTCCGCTGGTGGCGCCCGGCCAGGCCTGGAGCCTGGCGGAGGAGCTCGCGGCCTACGCGGATCGCGTCCACGCGCCGGACGTCCTGCGGTCGGGCCAGTGACGCGAGCACGCCGTCCGGCCGCACCGCTCGCAACCGGACCGGCAGAATCGGCCGGCGCGGGGTAATACTTCGTGACAACATGCGCCCGCTGGCATCGGAGGACGCGCGCGACCAGATCCGGTCGCGGCTGAACCTGGTGGACGTCGTGCAGCAGCACGTGCGGCTGCGCAAGCAGGGCCGCGAGCACTGGGGCCTGTGCCCGTTCCACCCCGAGAAGACGCCCAGCTTCCACGTCACCGAGCAGAAGCAGTCGTGGTGGTGCTTCAGCTGCCAGAAGGGTGGGGACATGTTCGCCTTCGTCCAGGAGGTCGAGAAGGTGGACTTTCCCGGCGCGCTGCGCATCCTGGCGGAGATGGCGGGCGTGGAGCTGCCGGAGCGCAGCGGACCGGCGCAGCAGCGCGCCCAGCTGCGGCGCCGCCTCCTCGACCTGAACCGGCTCGCCGCCCAGTACTACGAGTACGTGCTCCACACCATGCCAGCCGGGGAGCCGGGCCGTCAGCTGCTGGTGAAGCGCGAGGTCGGCGAGGAGACCGCCCGCCGGTTCGGCCTCGGCTACGCGCCCGGCGGGGGAAACTTCTCGGCCTTCCTGCGCAAGCGCGGCCATTCGATCCCCGACGCCATCGAGGCCGGTCTGGTCCGCCGGACCGGCCAGGACTACTTCCAGGACCGGCTGGTCGTGCCGATTCGCGACGAGCGTGGTCAGGTGCTCGCGTTCACCGGCCGCACCGTGATGGACGGCGAGCCGCGCAAGTACGTGAACTCGCCCGAGACACCCGCCTACTCCAAGGGCCGGGTCCTGTTCGCGCTCGACCTGGCCCGGACGGAGATCCAGGAGCGCGGCCATGCCGTGCTGATGGAGGGGCAGTTCGACGTGATCGTCGGCCACCAGTTCGGCGTCGGGAACGCGATCGCGAGCTCGGGGACGGCGCTGACCAGCGACCAGCTGGCCCTGCTGAGGCGCTTCAGCGACGAGGTGGTGCTCATGTTCGACAACGACCGGGCCGGCCGCGCGGCGGCGGCGAAGGCGGTCGAGCTCGCCCAGGAGCACCAGGTGCGCACCCGGGTGGCTCGCATCCAGGGCGAGGCGAAGGACCCCGACGAGTTCCTGCGCGGCGGCGGCCGCTGGGACGAAGTGCTGGGCGCGGCCCGGCCCGGCTGGGAGGCGCTGGTCCGCGACGCGATCGAGGGCCTGAACGCGCGCTCGCCCGCGGACCGAGAGGTGGGCATCAGGCGAATCAGGGAGGTCCTGGCCCAGATCAGGGATCCCGCCGAGCGGGACACGTACGCCGAGGTGGCCGGGCGGCTGTTCGACATCGAGTCGCGCCTGCTCCTGGCGTTCGGGCCGACCCCGGCTCGACGGCCGGCGACCGCCCAGCCGGACGTGGGACCGGGGCCCACCCGTGACGGTTTGGTCCCGCCCGCGGCCGGGAACAAACTCTCGAACGGAGTGGGTTACCTGCTGTCTGTGCTCGCCGTACGCCCAGAGGCGGTCGAACGAGTTCTCGGTATCCTCGACCCGGCGGACCTCGAGGAGGACGACCGTGAAGCGTACCTGCGCGTGGTGAGCGCAATCGAGAGAGGTGGACGCGAGGGCCTCGGAGACGAGCTCGAGCAGCTGACAGCGGAGGAGCAGGGCCTGGTGCGACGCGCCTGGGCGGCCCCTCCCCCGTCGGTGCAGGACGAGGTCGTCGACGAGGTCGTCCGGCGAATCAGGGAGCAGGCGCGCCGGCGACAGCGCCGGGCCCTCATAGACAGCCTGTCGGAGGCCGAGCGGCGCGGCGACCGCGCACAGGTCGAGGCGCTGCAGGTGCAACTGAACGAGATCAGGGAGCGTAGTTGATACCGGGGTTGGAGACGAAGGTTGGCTAAGACCAGAGAAAAGGCGGAGCCGAGGCTCGAGGATCTCCTGATCCAGCAGGCCGAAGTCCTGATCATCAAGGGAAAGGAGCAGGGCTACCTCACGCCCGACGACGTCCTCGACGGCTTCCCTGATCTCGAGACGACCGAGCCGGAGCAGATGTTCCGCGTCTTCGGCGCCTTCAAGGAGATGGGCATCGAGGTCTCCGACTCGGCAGGCGAGTTCGAGGACAAGGAAGACGCCGACGACGACATGCAGATGGAGATCGAGATGATGGACTCGGTCTCCCTGGACGATCCCGTCCGCATGTACCTGAAGGAGATCGGTCGTGTCAGCCTGCTCACCGCCGCCGACGAGGTCGACCTGGCCAAGGCGATCGAGGCGGGCTCGGACGACGCCAAGCAGCGGCTGACCGAGGCGAACCTGCGCCTGGTCGTCTCCATCGCCAAGAAGTACATCGGCCGCGGCATGTCGTTCCTGGACCTGATCCAGGAGGGCAACATGGGCCTGATCCGCGCCGTGGAGAAGTTCGACTACCACAAGGGGTACAAGTTCTCCACGTACGCGACGTGGTGGATCCGGCAGGCGATCACGCGTGCCATCGCGGACCAGGCTCGCACCATCCGCATCCCGGTGCACATGGTCGAGACGATCAACAAGCTGGTCCGGGTGCAGCGACGCCTGCTCCAGGAGCTCGGCCGGGAGCCCTCCGACGAGGAGGTGGCCGAGGAGATGGGCATCACGGCCGACAAGGTGCGAGAGATCATCAAGGTCTCTCAGGACCCGGTCTCCCTGGAGACGCCGATCGGCGAGGAGGAGGACTCCCACCTCGGCGACTTCGTGGAGGACAAGGAGGCGATCTCCCCCTCGGACGCGGCGTCGTTGACGATGCTGCACAACGAGGTCGAGGACATCCTGGACACGCTGACACCCCGCGAACGCCGCGTGCTGCAGCTCCGGTTCGGCCTGATCGACGGCCACCAGCGGACGCTGGAAGAGGTGGGCAAGCGGTTCGGCGTCACCCGCGAGCGGATTCGCCAGATCGAGGCCAAGGCGCTGCGCAAGCTGCGCCATCCCTCGCGCTCGAAGAAGCTCCGCGACTACCTGGAATAGCGGAGCGCTGGGGTCTGAGCCGTGCCAGTCGTCACCATCGGCCGGATGTACGGGGCGGGTGGGGAGACCGTCGGCAGCATGGTCGCCGGACGGCTCGGCGCCGAGCTGGTCGACAGAGAGATTTTCGTCGAGGTGGCGCGGCGGCTGGAGCTCCCGCCCGACGAGGTCGAGCGGCACGAGGAGGTGCCGGGCAGCTTCCTGAACCGGCTCCTGCAGGCACTGGGCAGCGCGTCGATCGAGTTCGCGGCGCCGCCGGAGACGACGGCATGGGCGCCGCCGTACAGCGACCCGACGCTTGACACCCGCAAGGCGGTCCTGCAGATCACGCAAGGGCTCATCCAGGAGGCGGCCCGCACGGACAACGCCGTGATCGTCGGCCGGGGCGGAGCGTACATCCTGAGCGACCATCCGCACGCCCTGCACGTGTTCCTCCGCAGCTCGGAGCGCATGCGGGTGGCGAACCTGTGCGAGGGCCTGGGCATCAGCGAGGAGGAGGCGCGCCGGCGTATCAAGCAGGTGGACGCCAACCGGCGCGCGTACGTGCGCCAGGTGTACAACCACGACTGGCTCGATCCCGCCCACTATCACGTGGTGCTGGACACGGGCCGGTTGGGCTACGCGCGGTCGGCAGCGGCCATCGTGGCCCTGGTGCGCTGATCGTCCTCCCGGCGCCGGGGCGGGCGAGCTTGTTCGCTGCGCCGGACGTCGGGTCATGAGTACCCTATGGCGGTTGACCTCAAATCGACCGTACTTCGTGGGCTCGCTGACGTCCGGGGTGGACGGTTCCAGCGAGGGTGGGCGGCTGAGCACGATGCGACTTCCATCGGCGCTCGTGCTGTACAGCGTGCCGCTGCTTCAGGCGATCCGGCGGTCGGGCTATCGCGGCAAGGTGAACGCGGAACCCGCCCTGGTGGACGGTGTGTGGGTGCTGAAGGTGACGTACGAGGGTGACCGGCCGCCCGAAGTGCCCGAGCGCTGGCATGGACACCGGGTCATCCTGGAGGAGCTGAAGCCCGCGGATGCCTGAGTTCACCCTCGACTCGACCATCCGCGAGGTGGTGGAGAGTGGTGAGGCGGGCCGAGGCCTCCTCTACGAGCACGGCTACGACGTCGGGAACGGCTTCGTGGACGTCCTGTCGCAGTACCAGAGCCTGCGGGACGCCGCTCGGTCCGGCCGGCTCCGCGACGTACCGGGGCTGCTGGACGTGCTCAACCGCCGGTAGCGCCGGCGTCGCCTAGATCTGACACACAAGTGTCAAGTCCTTTCTTTGTGTCATGTGTACGTGGCGTCCTGGCCCCGCAGCCGGCAAAGTGCAGGTTGGGGGGTTTGGAAATGCATCTCATTTCCTGACCCGTAGACGTTCACCGCGGTACGCGCACGAGGGGAACGCATGTTTTGTGCAGTTGCGTTGTGCCAGGTCACAGCCGGGCCGGTCCCCGGGAATTTCTCGAGGACCGAGGATGCGTCTGGAGCGAAGTCACATGGGTAGGGTCCAGCGGAGCCCTGAGGGCGAGCGCTGCGGGTGCGGTAGATCGGAGCGGACGGTGCAGGTGGTCAGCTACCGGAGTCACCATGGCAGCTACCGGTTCCACCGCTGCGAGTGCGGCACCGAATGGACGGAGCGGACGGCCCACGTCGACCGGACGGTGCCGGTCAGCGGCGACGAGCTCCTGGACGTCCACCTGGTGCTCGCCGAGTTCGAAGGCAGGCTGACCGACCTGATCGACCGATCCCAGCCGTCGTAGGGCGACCGCAGCCGAGGAGGCACCGACCGGGAACCGCACCCGGTACAATCGGTCAACGCCGCTCCGGAGTAGCTCAACGGTAGAGCAGGCGGCTGTTAACCGCAAGGTTCACGGTTCGAATCCGTGCTCCGGAGCCAGAATCCGTATACAAATCGACCCGATTTGGCCCCTGCGAAGATGCCCCCGCGGGCGGCGTATCACAGCGGTATCACGGATTCCCGGTGAGCCCGGTTCAGCCGGCGACATGTCCACAGGAGTGCGGTGCATGTGGGGCCGTGCCGCCGAGTAGGACCAACCGGAGGAATGCGCCCGAGACATCCTCGCCCGTTGTCGACGGCCCGCGGCAGCGCGCACGCGCCCGCATGGGGCGCTGCGGCGCCCATCGTCG
>DASYBH010000475.1:0-7850 GCA_036500885.1 Candidatus Dormiibacterota bacterium | reverse complement strand
GCTCCGTCAGCCCGCCGAGCGCCTCCAGGCTGGTCTCCGACAGCCCGTGGCCGCCGGTCGACACCCGTTCGATCGCGTCGACCACCGTGGCAAACTCGTAGCCGGCGGGCAGACCCTGCCAGCCGATCCGCGGCGCCTCGCCAGGGAAGCCCAGCATCAGCGTGGGCACCTCGCGCACCTCCGACTCCTCACCTCCCCCCCTCATCCGCCGGGGGGTCAGGGGGGGCAAGTCGTCTTCCTCGAGGCTGACGTCGACGACGCGCAGGCTGATCAGGTCGGGCGCGGACGTCTGCAGCTCCTCGGCGAGCTGGCGGGCGTCGTCGCACGTCGCGCAGCCGAGCCCACCGGGCAGGATGAGTCGCCCCGTGCCGGGACGCGTGTAGAGGGTGAGCTGAACCGGCCCGCTGAGCTGCCCCGCAAAGCGCTCCTGCAGCTGACGCTTGAGCTGGTCGGTGAGAATCGCCATCGTGACGTCTAGAGTATCGTGGCCGGCGTGATTCGGACCGGTCTGGTAGCCGATGACCTGACCGGGGCCTGTGACAGCGCGCTGCCCTTCCTGGCGGGAGGTGCGGTCACAGTCGGCCTGTACTAGGAGCCTGGGCCGCCGGTCTTACCCTGGGCGCAGGCTCGGTTGGTCGAGCAGCCAGCCGGAGTCCTGGCGGACCAGGATCCAGCTGCCGACCCAGCGGTATGTCCGACCGCCGCGGACCTCGACCAGGTCAACCGAGACCACGGCGGAGGTGGGGCCCGGCTCGCTGACCTGGTTGCGCAGCAGGGTGAGTGACGTCGTGTCGGCGAAGCGCTGGTACACGTTCTCGCCCGGCGGGTACGAGGCTCGCATGTGGGCGCTCCACAGCCCCACGGCGGCGTCGAACTGGTGCTGGCCCACGAGCTGGTAGAAGCTCGAGACCGCGGCCTCCGGGCTGCCGGCCGCCGATCCCTGCGAGGGCTGCGGGGCTGGCGCTGGCGCCGGCGCCGCGTCCGCCGGAGGGGCGGACGTAGCCGGCGGCGCCGCCGGGGCCGTGCTGGACGCGATCGGTGTCGCCAGCCTCGCCGTCGCGCCTGGCGGGCGTGTCGTGGCGACGGGCCCCACGCCATGCCCGGCCCTGACCCCCAGGACCATGCCCAGCGCGCTCGCGGCAGCCGCACCTGCCAGCAGGGCCACCAGCCAGGGCCTCGGCAGGGCGCGCCAGCGGCCGAGCTCGGCAGCCAGGGGCGAGGCGCCGGCAGGCGGCGGAGTGGGCTCCGAGGTCGCGAGCACCTCAGGCGGCTCGGGCGGCTCGGGCGGGACCTCCCCACCGGATGCAAGCACGCCCAGCGCGCGCAGGTGCCGGCGGTGCTGGACCGGGTCGGCCAGTCCGCCGGCGGCCGACCGCACGGTGGCGAGGGCGGCTGGCGCGCTGCGACCGCCTCCACCGGTGGCCAGCGCGCGGGCCGCGGCCACCAGTGCGGGCGCGGTCCGCTCCGCGTCGCGCAGCTCACCGATGTCCGGTCGCTCGGGCACGCCGAGCGCCAGGCACAGCAGGGCGCCGGCGGCGGTCACGTCCCTGCGGCGGCCGCCCGAGCCCTCGCGGTCCTCCGCTGCCCAGCGCCGTCCGCGAACGGCGTAGTCGCCCAGTCGGACGTGGCCGTCACGGGCCACGTGCACGTTGCCGGCATGCAGCGCGCCGTGGGTGAGCCCCGCCTCATGGAGCACCGCCAGGCCGGCCAGGATCTCGATGCCGGCGGCTGCGGCAAGCGGGACCGGCAGGGCGCCGGGCTCCAGCAGCGTCCGCAGCGGCTGGCCGGCGTCCAGCTCGAAGATCGTCCAGACGGCCTCCGGCTCCTGGGCCGCGCCCAGCACCGGCACCAGCCGGTCGCCACCCAGGCCCGCGACCCGGCGCAGATCGGCGACGAGCCGCCCGCCCTCCTCACCGGAGCGGATCGACACCACCCTGGCGACGACGTCGCGGCCGTCCGACAGGCGGCCACGCAGGCTCCCGCCGGGTTCGCTCAGCGGCTCCAGGTCGTGCGGCAGCTCGTCCGTCCAGCCGTACGCCATACCTTCCCGATGATACGAATGGTGACAGCTCGCAGCTCGCTGCCCACTGATCAGGCCGCCTGGTCGGCCAGCTGGACGCTGGAGCGCCGTCGCCGGCGCACGAGGGAGTAGAAGATCGGGATGACCAGCAGGGTCAGGAACGTCGAGCTGACCAGGCCGCCCTCGACGACCAGCGCGAGCGACTGAGAGATCAACCCGCCGCCACCGGCCGTGCTGACGCCGGCCGCCACCGGGAGCAGCGCCACGATCGTGGCCAGCGCCGTCATCAGGATGGGCCGGACGCGGACGCCGCCCGCCAGGAGCAGCGCGTCGGTCAGCGAGAGGTCGGTCCGGTTCCGCTCGACGAAGTCGATGAGCAGGATCGCGTTGGAGACCACGATGCCGAACACCATCAGCACGCCCAGCAGCGCGGGCAGGCCGAGCGCCTGGTGGAACAGGAAGAGAGCCAGGAAGCTGCCGATCAGGGCCAGCGGCATGGTGGTCAGGATCACGAACGGCGTGACGATCGAGCGGAAGAAGGTGACCAGGATCAGGAACACGATGGCCACCGCCACCCCGATCGCGACCAGCATCTGGTTGAAGCTGTCGTTGATGTCCTGGTTGGCGCTGCCGGAGGACAGCGTCACCCCGACGGGCAGGGTCAGGCCGTTCAGCCGCTGGATGGCGCGGTTGGTGGCCCCCTGCGTGTCGGTGACGCCGATGATGCCGGTCACCGCCACCTGCTGGACGCCGTCGACACGGTTGACGGCGATCGGGGCGAGCGTGGTCTGGATGCTGGCGACGTCCTTCAGCTCCGTCCCCGGGCCAAGAGCGAGGTTGGGCAGCGAGTCACCCGTCACGGAGCGCGGGTCGAGCTGCAGGGAGACGGGGGGACCGTCCGGACCCAGTGTGCCGACCTCCCGCGGCGAGAGAGCGCCGCTGACCGCGACCGCCACCGTCTGGGGCGAGAGGCCGTGCGCGGCAGCCCTGGCCGGGTCGACCGCCACCAGCAGCTCGGGCTTCTCGGCCGCGAGGTCGGAGCCGACGTTGGCCAGCTCGTTGTCGCCGGAGAGCCTGGCGACGACCAGGTCGGACGCCTGGCGCAGGGCGGCCGGGTCCCGACCGCTGACGGTAGCGCGGAACCCGCTGGTGGACGGCCCGAAGGAGGCGACGGCCAGCTGCACGCTGCCGGGCCCGAAGAGCCGCTCCAGGTCGGCCTTGAGGCGCTTGGCCACGGCGTCGGCGCCCCTGCCGCTGTACAGCTCGATATTCAGCCTGGCCACGTTGTTGTTGAAGGCCGCGGTGTAGGCGCCGTAGTCCGAGCTTCCCACCGTGACCTGGACGAGCTTCACCGCCGGGTCGGCCCTGGCGTGGTCCTCGAACGTGCTCAGGTACTGGCTGGTCTGCTCGGCCGTGGTGCCAGGCGTCACGGTCACCGTTCCCATGAGCTGCGGCGCCCCGCCGAGGTCGAGGAAGTTTCTCGGCACGCGGGCGAGGGTCGTCGATCCGCCCACCAGGAGCGCGAGCGCCAGGCCGAGGACGCCGGCCTTGCGCCAGCCGCGGGCGAGCGTCCAGCCCAGGATCGGCCGGTAGGCTCGGGCCAGTACGCCGGTGCCGTCGTGGGACCGGCGCTGGGCCGAAGCGGGCTGCGTGGCACGGCGCTGGAGCAGGAAGCTGACCAGGACCGGGATCAAGGTGAGGGCGACCAGCAGGGACGCCAGCAGCGAGATCGTCACCGTGACCGAGAAGGGCAGGAAGAACCGGCTGATGATGCCCCCGACGACGCCGATGGGCAGGAACACGCCGACGGTGGTCAACGTGCTGGAGATGACCGCTGAGGAGACCTCCGTGGCGCCCCGGTACGCGGCGTCGATCGGCTCATGGCCGTCCTTGAGGTGCCGGTAGCTGTTCTCCAGGACCACGATGGCGTCGTCCACGATGCGGCCGACGGCGATGGTCAGCCCGGCCAGGGTCAGGGTGTTGAGCGAGAAGCCCCAGAGATTGGTGCCGAGCAGCGCGACGAGCACGCTCGCCGGCAGCGACACCGCGGTCACCAGGGTGGCGCGGAGGCTGCGCAGGAACAGGAAGATGACCACGACCGCCAGCAGCGCTCCCAGCAGGCCCTCCACCAGCAGGTCGTTGAGCGAGGCGCGGATGTTGGTGGCCGCGTCGGTGACCAGCTTGAGGTCGTCCCGGCTGTCCAGGTGCAGCGCGGCGACCCGGCTCCGGATGTCGCTGGAGAGCGTGACGGCGTTCCCGTTCGAAGCGCGGATCACCTGGATCTCCAGCGAGGGGATGCTGTTGGTCCTGGAGATGCCGTTGACCGGCGCCGACGCCTCGGCGACTGTCGCGACGTCGCCAAGGAGCACCGGGTGGGCGGCTGCGGAGGCGGCTGGGCCTGACGCCGCCGCGCCCGGCACGGCGCCGCTGCCGGCTGCAGCGCTCCCGGCGGCGCTCGATTGACCGCCAGGGGCGCCGATGGGGAGCGCCTCCAGGTCGGCGACCGTCCTCATGCCGCCGAGCACCTCGACCGGCATGGTGCGGTTCGCCTGGGTCGTCTCGCCGGCCGGCAGGTCGACCTGGGCGGCGCCGAGCGCCTGCTGCACCTGCTGGATGGAGACCCCGCGAGCCGCCAGCCTGGCGCCGTCCAGCGTGATGGTCACGTTGCTCCTGGCGCCACCCGAGACCTTGATCTGCGCCGCGCCCTGGGCTCCGGTCAGCGCGGGCACGATGACGTCGTTGGCCTCCTGGGTGGCCCGCGCGAGGTCGCCGTCCTTCGCGGCCAGCGCGTACGTCATCGAGGGGACGGCGCTGAAGTCGAAGGTCTGGACGACCGGCTTGCCGGCGCTGGGTGGGAGCTGCACCTGCGGCAGGCGCTGGTTGACCGCGTCCAGGTCGTCCTTCAGGTTGGAGTCGAGGTCGAACGCGATCTGCACCTGGGAGAAGCCCTGGGACGAGCTGGTGGTGATCTTCTTCGCCCGCGGCATGCCCGTCAGGCCGCGGATCAGCGCCTGGGTCACGTCGCGGTCCACCTGCTGGGGACCGGCGCCCGGCTCCGGGACGAGGACGAAGACAGCCGGAAACTGGACCGAGGGCAGCAGTTCCTGGTTGATGCGGACGACGCTGACGGCCCCAGCGGCCATCAGGATCAGGCTGAACAGGATGACGACTGCCCGGTTGCCCAGGCACCAGCGCACGATCGAGTTCATTCAGTCGTTTCTCCAGGGAGGCGGGCGCCGCGCCCGCAGGTCGAGAGGCCTTTCGCTACTCTAGGCACCGCCGGCCGCGGCCGTTGTGACGCTATTGGCGCCGCTGGATGCTCGAGATGACTCGCTCGGTCTGAGCGACCTGGTCGGCATCCCCGGTGCCGAACCACGGAACGCTCAGGGTGATCCGTTCCGCCAGGCCGCGCCACCGCTCCAGGCCGGCCTCCAGGTCGTCGCCGACGATCACCCCCAGCCGATCGAGGTATCCGCCGTCGATCAGCTCGCGCGCCTCGTCACGACGGCCCTCGCCGGCCGCGGCCATCACGCGGTCCGCCAGCTCGCCCAGGCCGGCGTGGTCGAGCACCCGGCGATATCCGGGCACGGTGTAGGCGATCATCTGAGTGGCGGCCGCGCGGCGCGTGGGCGCCACGAGAAGCTGGAGCAGCAGCGGGGGCGTGGGCCGGCCGGCCCGCTCGGCGCCGGCGGCGAGCGCCGGGCGAACGACCTCCCGCAGGTACTCGGGCGTGCTGAATGGGTGGGCGGCCAGACCGTCGCCAACCTCGCCGGCGATTGCCGACATGTAGGGGTTGACCGCGGCGACGTAGACCGGCGGGTCGCCGGCCACGTCGTCGCCGCTGGGCTGGAAGGCGGGACGGCGGAGCGTGTAGAAGTCGCCCTCATAGCGGCCGCGACCGGTGCGGAAGGCGCCGAAGCAGCCGCGAACGGCCCTGACGTAGTCGCGCATCCGGGGACCGGGATGGTCGACGGTGACGCCGAAACGCGCCGTGAGGGTCGGACCGACCTGGCTGCCCAGCCCGAGCACGAAGCGACCGCCGCTCCAGAGCGCCAGGTCCCACGCCGCCGTGGCGGTCGCGGTCGGGGAGCGGGCGAACGCCACGGCCACGTTGGTGCCGACCTGCACGCGCTCGGTGGCCTGGACGGCGGCGGCGGCCAGCAGGTACGGCTCACGGCGCACGTCGAGGACCCAGACCGAGTCGCACCCGGCCGCCTCGGCCTGCGCGGCCAGGCGCGCTGCGTCCTGGGGGCGGATCGATCCGGGCAGGGTCAGCCCGAGCCGAGTTCGATCGCTCATGCTGGCTTGGCACCCCCCACCCGAACCACCCACCCACGGGGGATCCGCTCAAAGGACGAAAGAGCTGCCGTCAGGGTAGCCGGCACGTCGCGCAGGCCGTCAAGAGAAGCCATCAAGGGACCGGGCTGACCAATCCGGCCGGCACGTACACGACCCGGGCCGGCCGGCAATCGCCGCCGCCAAGGCCCGTTCGTGCCCCCCACCGAAACCACCCACCCACGGGGGATCCGCTCAAAGGACGAAAGAGCTGCTGTCAGGGTAGCCGGCACGTCGCGGAGGCTGTCAAGAGGAGCCTTTAAGGGACCAGGTTGACCAGTCTGTCCGGGACGTACACGACCCGGGCCGGCCGGCGGTCGTCGCCGCCGAGGGCCCGCTGGACCGCGACGCTGGCCAGCGCTCGCTCCACAGCGATCGCCTCGTCCAGCCCGGCCGGCACTCGCAGCCGGTCCCGCACCCTGCCGGCCACCTGCACCACGAGCGTCACCTCGCGCTCGGCCGCGACCGCGGGATCGTACGCCGGCCACGGCGCATCCGCGCACAGACCCTGGCCGCCCCTGCGCTCCCACAGCTCCTCGGCAATGTGCGGGGCCATCGGGTTCAGCAGCCGGATCAGCACGCTGACCGCCTCGTCCCACTCGGCGCCACGCTCCCCACCGCCCGCCAGGTGGTCCTGCATCGCGTTGCCGAGCTCCATCAGGGCGGCCACCGCGGTGTTGAACCGGAACTGCTCGTAGTCCTCCGTCACACGGCGGACCGTCTGGTGGACCCGGCGGCGCAGGTCGCCGGCGTTGGCGCCCGAGCCGGCCACCTGGACGCTCTCCGGTTCCAGCGTCAGCCGCCACACGCGCTGCAGGAACCGGACGGGACCGGTGACCGCCTCGTCCGTCCACTCGGCGTCCTCGTCCGGCGGACCGATGAACATCTCGTAGATGCGCCCGGCGTCCGCCCCCTCGCGGGCCACCAGGTCGTCGGGTGCGATGCCGTTGCCGCGCGACTTCGACATCACCTGCCCGCCGTGGTGGACCATGCCCTGCGTGAACAGCTTCGTGAAGGGCTCCATCACCTCCACGAGGCCGGCGTCGTGCAGCACCTTCTGGAAGAAGCGCGAGTACAGCAGGTGGAGGATCGCGTGCTCGATCCCACCCGTGTACTGGTCGACCGCCATCCAGTGGTTCGCCAGCTCGGAGTCGAAAGGCCCCTCGGCGTGGTGCGCGCTCGTGTAGCGCAGGAAGTACCACGAGGAGTCGATGAACGTGTCCATCGTGTCGGTCTCCCGGCGGGCCGCGCGACCGCACCGAGGACAGGTCGTCTCGTAGAACTCCGGCTGCTCGGACAGGCGCCGATACGTGGCCGGCAGCAGCACCGGCAGCTCGTTCAGGGGCACCGGCACGGGGCCGCACTCGTCGCAGTGGACCATCGGGATCGGGCAGCCCCAGTAGCGCTGCCGGGAGATCAACCAGTCGCGCAGGCGGTACTTCGTGGTGCGCCGGCCCAGGCCCCGCTGCTCCACGAACTCGGCCACCGCGTCGTA
>DASYBH010000474.1:0-3197 GCA_036500885.1 Candidatus Dormiibacterota bacterium | reverse complement strand
TGGTGGTCGACCGAGAAGAGCACCGTGCCGCTGGCCCGCGCGGCCGCGCCCAGGTAGATGGCCGACTGGCCGCAGTAGGAGCCGATCTCCAGCAGAGGCCCCAGCCGGCCGGCACGCCGGCCCGCGTCGTGGAGCGCCAGGCCCTCCGATTCCGGCATGAAGCCGATCGCCGCCCGGGCGGCCCGGCGCAGGTGCTCGTCCATCACCTCACCTCGCCAGGGTGAGCAGGTCGCCCGCGACCAGGTCCGCCGTCAGCGACAGGCACAGGGCCACGAGGACGATCGCCAGCGCGACGTCGCCACCGAGGCGGAGCGCGCGCTCGTCGGAGAGGCCGTCCATGCCGCGCCGCCCGATCGCGAGCAGGGACCGCGCCGGGGCCACTCCGGCGATCGTCAGCATTCCGGCGGTGACCACGCCGCCGGCGGCGTGCAGCGACGCCGCGATGCCGGCGTGCCCGGACTCGTACCTGGTCAGGCTGGGCGCGTTGGCGGCGTGGCCGAGCAGCGCGGCGCTGCCGACCAGGCCGGCCGAGACCGCCACGAGCAGCAGGCCGTGGCGCACGCCGGGACCGCCCACCACGCGCGCGAACACCCATGCCGTTCGGCCGACTCCGGATGGCCGCGGGTCGGGAAGCATGGGCTCCACCGCCAGCTCGCTTCCCATGACGAACTGATTGTCCGCCATTCGGGGGCTCGGCCGGTCAGCGCGCTGCCCGGTCGCACTCCCCCCTCCCCCGTTGGGGGGTCAGGGGGGCAGGTCGTCTTCCTTTTTCGCGACCGACGCCACGGCCCGGCCCGCCGTCCGCCGGGCTCTACCGCCCTACCGGCACTGCCACTGGCTCGGACCCGCCGTCCTGTATAGATAGGCGGCGGCCTGGGCGTTCGCCACGGGGTCGAAGGGCGATGACGCGTGCTGGGGAGTGCTGGCCCAGGTGGAGGCGAGGAACTGGAACAGGCCGGACGCTCCGCTGAAGCGGTTCACCGCGTACGGGTTGTAGTTCGACTCGCACTTGCCCACCCGCAGCGCCCACGTCTGGGCCCCGGCCCCGAGCGACGCGAAGGCGTCGAGGATGATCTGCTGGATCGCGCTCACGCTGCCCGGGGTCAGGGCCAGCGGCAGCTGCGCCGGCGCCGGTGACGGTGTTCGGAGGGCCACCACCTGGGCGACCAGCTTGGCGAACTGGGCCTCCAGCTGCTTCTTGAGGTCGCTCGCCTGGTCCCGTGCCGTCTGCAGCCGGGTCCTGTCGCTCGACAGGCGGGCGAGATCCTGGTCGAGCGCCCGCTTCGTCGCCGCGGCGCGATCACCCGCCGAGGTGAGGTCGGCGATGCGCGTCACCGCCTCGGCGACCGAGGCGGACTGGAAGACCAGCGCCACGACGGAGTCCGGCTGCGCGTAGAGGGCCCGGGCCAGGAGGCGGACCTGGACACGCTCCCGCTCGATGCGCTGCTGGGTGTCGGTGACCGTCACCTCGAGCGTGGCCATCTGCAGGTCGAGCACGGTGAGCTGGTTCGACGCAGCCGCGAGCTGCTGCTTCACATCCTGCTCACGGGCGCTCAGATCGTCGGCGAAGACCGGCTGCACGACAGCCGATAAGGCGACCATCATTACCACCAGTCGGCGCATATTTGTCTACCCCTCCTTGGCGGCCAGGGTCTCGCGACGGCGATCCGGCCACCGGAACGGCGGTCACCATAGCAAATCCCGCAGGGCGCTGCAAAGTTCGGGGCGTAAGTGCAGGCGGCGGCAGGCCTCGGCAGGACCCCTTCCGGCCACCCTGGGACTTTGTCGGCGTTTCGGGAAAGGCTCTATGCTTCGTGGTCGATGGCTGCCCGATACCTGGTCGAAGAGATCCAGGCGGACCTGGCGCCGGTCCGCGAACAGCTGCTCGCCCATCCGTACGTGGCCGCGGTCGAGGAGGGTCTGATCCCGCTGGAGCAGCTCCGCCCGTTCGCGTGCGAGCAGTTCGCGATCATCTCGAGCGACGTCCGCAGCGTCGCCCACCTGGTCAGCCGGTTCGGCAGCGACCTCTTCCTCGACGTGCTCGACGGCGAGCGGGCGGCCCGCGAGGCGCTGACCACGTTCGCCACCGCCATCGGCCTGACCACGCGGGAGCTCGAGGAGCACGAGCCGCTTCCCGGGGCGCACGCCTACGCGGCCTACATGTGCTGGCTCGCCGCCTACGCGTCGGACGCCGAGGTCGCGGCGGCCTACCTGGTGAACTTCTCCGCCTGGGGTGAGAACTGCGCCCGTCTGAGTCGCGCGCTCGTTGGGCGGTACGGCCTCACGCCCGACCAGGTGCGCTTCTTCGACCTGTTCGCCGAGCCGGCCGGTGAGTTCGACCGGCACGCGCTGGCCGTGATCGAGGTCGGTCTCCAGCGCGGCGTGCCGGAGCGGCGCGTGCGGCGTGCGGCGAGGCTTCTCCAGGGCTACGAGCTGATGTACTGGGACACGCTGCTGGGTGAGCTTCAGCGCTGACCTGCGGCAGGCGGCCGACGCCATCTGGCAGGCGCAGCACGACCACCCGTTCGTGCGCGGCATCGGGGACGGGACGGTCGAGGTGGCACGCCTGGAGCGCTGGGTGCGCCAGGACTACCGCTTCCTGGTCGAGTACTGCCGGCTGCTCGCGCTGGCCGCGGCCCGGTCCCCCGACCTGGGCACGCTGCGCAGGTTCGCCGAGCTGCTGCAGGCGACCGCCGTGACCGAGATGGACCTGCACCGCTCCTACGCGGCCGGCTTCGGCGTCACGCCGCAGGACCTCGAGGCCGAGGAGATGGCGCCCGTCACCCGCGCTTACACGGACTTCCTGCTCCGGACCGCGGCGACCGGCGACTTCGCCGAGCTGGCGGCGGCGCTGCTGCCATGCATGTGGGGCTTCAACGAGATCGGGCTGCGTCTGGCGGCACGGGGACGGCCCGCCGACGAGCGCTGCGCCGTCTGGATCGACGCGTACGCGGACCCGGACTTCACCCGGCTGGCCGCCTGGTGCCGCGAGCTCGTGGACCGCCTGGCCGGCGACGCCGGACCAGCGGCCCGGGCGCGCATGCGAGAAGCGTTCATGGTGTCGAGCCGCTACGAGCTCGCGTTCTGGGACGTCTAACGGGCAAGGGGGGGCAGGCACCCCCTTCCGGAACCCCCCCTCTCATCCGGGACGTTTGGAGGGCCTTCGGCCCGGGGTCCCCAGATGCCCGAAGGGCGGT
>DASYBH010000473.1:0-4351 GCA_036500885.1 Candidatus Dormiibacterota bacterium | reverse complement strand
GGGTTGTTCGAGAGCACGACGCCCTCCGCGCCCTGCTTGATGATCTGCTGCACCTGCGCCTTCTGGTCACCGGTGGCCGGTGCGAACGCCGCGCCCAGGTACTGCAGCCCGAACCGGGCGGCCTGCCCGCTGAGCTGCTGGTCGAAGGACTGCCCGACACCGTCCTCCTCGGCGATGAGTCCGATCTTCTTCAGCTGGGTGCCGTGCTGCACGTAGCCGAGGAGCGCCGGCACGCTGGCGTGGTCCTGCGCCTGTGCCCGGAAGCTGTAGCGGGCTCCCTGCATGAGGTCGTCGGCGGCCATGTTGGTCAGGCAGTTCGGCAGGCGGACCTGGTCCACCAGCGGCTTGGCTGCCAGGTACATGCCGGCGAAGCTCGGGCCCACCAGCAGCCTGATCGAGCGGTCGGCCGCCACCCGCCGCATCTGGTCGGCGGTCGTGGCGAGGCTGAGCTGGTCGTCGATGCTCACCAGCTCGACCCGCGAGCCCAGGAGCCCGCCGTCCGCGTTCATCGCGTCGATCTCGATCTGCAGGCTGTTCTGCAGGTACGCGCCCTGCGAGGCGTACGGCGACGTGCCGCTGAAGACGTCGATCAGCGCGACCCTGACCGTCCCCCTGGAGCCGCCGGGGCCGGGCCCGCCACCGCCGACGCACCCACCGGCGATCGCTGCCGCGCAGAGGCCGGCGACGGCCGCTCGCAGACCGGCGCCAAACCCTCCTCGATGGCGGATCATCGCCAGCCCAGCTCGCGTGAGAGCGCGGCGGCCGCCGACCTGATCAGCGGCCGGTAGCGGTCCAGGGCGGCCTCGTCGAAGCGGTACTCCGGCCCGCAGACGCTGAGCGCCCCGGCGACGCCGTGGTTGTCGAACACCGGCGCGGCGACCGCCGCGGCACCCGCCTGCCGCTCGCTGCGGCTGACGGCCAGGCCCGTCTCGCGGACGCGGGCCAGCACCGCGCGCAGCTTCTCCGGGTCGACGAGCGTGTTCTCGGAGAGGCGCTCCAGCGGCTGGGCGAACAGCATGTCCCTCGCGTCGTCGGGCAGGAACGCCATCATCGCTCGGCCCGACGCGCCGACGTGGAGCGGGAACGGCCGGCCCAGCTCGACCGCCAGTTTGATCTCCTGCGGGCTGACCAGCTGGTCGACGAACACGCGCTCGCGGCCGATCAGCACGCTCAGCGTCACGGTCTCCCACGTGTCGTGGTGCAGCGCGCGCATGTGAGGGAGCGCCCTGGCCCGGAGCTCGAGGTTCGAGAAGTTGCCGCGGCCCAGCCGCAGCGCCGCGTAGCCCAGGCCGTAGCGCCGATCCGGCCGCGCCTCCACATAGCGGTTCCGCACCAGTGCGCTCACATGGTAGTGGACGACGCTCTTCGGCAGACCCACCCGCTTCGCGATCTCGGTCACCCCCATCGGCGTGCTCGCCTCGGCCAGCACGCCGAGCACAGCCAGGGCGCGGTCGATCGCCCCGGACGGCGGCTCCGGCTGCTCAGCCACCAGCGCCTGACTCAACGGGCACGCTCACGCTGCCGTGCCTGGCTGCGACGAAACATTCCAATCCAACAGTCCTTCCCTACCCACGTCGTTCGGAGCACCCGAACTACCCGGCCGCTAATTTGCGCGCACCGATGGCTGACTTGTCAAGTAACCGAGCTCCTGAGGTGCTCTACACTCGGGTGAAGTGAGCGAGGACGCGACCGTGGCGACCCGTCAAGTGAGCCACGCCGCACCCCGCACCAGGGCCGGCTCGTACCGGTGGACGGTCCTGGGTCTGGCGACGCTCATGCAGGTCGGCGTGTCCATGCCCCAGCAGACGCCGGGGGCCATCGGCCCCGTGCTCGCCCAGGCGCTGCACCTGAGCCGGGCGGAGGTGGGCCTGCTGACCTCGGCCATCTGGGGCGGGATGCTGATCGGGATGCTGCCGTTCGGCATGCTGGTCGACCGCTACGGCGAACGCTCGATGCTGCTGATCGGGGGCGCGCTCCTCGCGGGCTTCCTGCTGCTGGCCTCCCGGGCCGCGGACTTCCGGCTGCTCTTCCTGGCGCTGGTGCCGGCCGCGATCGGGGCCTCGTGCGCCTCGCCGGGGGGCACGCGAGCGCTCGCCGCCTGGTTCGAGCCCCACGTGCGCGGGACCGTGATGGGCATCCGCCAGACGGGCGTCACCGCTGCCGGCGTGCTCGCCGCGGTCATCCTGCCCCCGGTCGCGCTGGCGCTGAGCTGGCGGGCGGCATTCGTGACCGTCGCCGCGATGGCGCTGGCCGGCATGCTGGCCTTCGTCCTCTTCTATCGGGAGCCGCCGCAGGAGTCGCCCGCCGCTCGGAAACCGTTCGACCTGCGGGTGCTGCTGCGCAGCCGGACGTGGCTGGCCGCGACGGCGTACGGCTGGGTGTTCATGGGGGCGCTGGGTTCGGTGGTCGCCTACCTGGCGGTGTCGATGAACCAGGAGGCCGGCCTGAGCCCGGTGCGCGCCGGCCTGCTGGTGGCCGTGCTGCAGGTGGGCGGGATCGCGGGGCGGCTCGGCTTCGGGATACTCTCCGACCGGTGGCGCAGCCGCGGCGCCGTCATGACGCTCTCGGCGACGCTGGCGGTCGTCGCGTGCGCGGGCATGGCGCTGCTCGGCCACGGCGCCGTCGGCGGACCCGGTCTGGCCGTGCTGGCCTTCCTGCTCGGCCTGTCCTGCATGGGCTGGAACGCGCTGTACATCACGCTGTCCGCCGAGGTGGTGCCGCTGCAGCACGCCGCGACGGCGGTGGGCGCGGGGACGACGATCACGTTCCTCGGCATGCTCGCGGTGCCGCCGGTCTTCGGCCTGATCGCGGACCACACCGGCTCGTACGCATGGTCGTGGCTGGCGCTGGCCGCCTGGGCCGCGGGCGGTACCCTCATCGCGCTCGCGGTCAGGGACGGCAGCCGGCAGACTGCCGGAACCGCTGCGGGCTGAACCCCGCGATCGGGTGCGCCGTGCCGCCCTCCAGGGCGAGGTCGGCTGCGATCTCGCCCATCACCGGCGCGAACTTGAAGCCGTGGCCCGAGAAGCCGCCCAGCACCGTGACGCCCGGCAGCTCCGGCGCCGGCCCGACCACGAAGTGCTCGTCCGGCGTGTTCGTGTACATGCAGACGGCCGCCCGCGCCGGTCGCGTGTCCAGGCCCCGGAGGGTCTCCTCGACCAGCTCCGTGAGCGGCGCCACGTCGGCGCCGGTGACCTGGCGGTCCAGCGTGTCGGGATCCGCCAGGCGGCCGCCGTGGTGCAGCCCCACCTTGACCGTGGCGCCGTCGAGGGATGGGATCCCGTAGCCCGGGAGCCGGTCCTCGCGGTCGTGGATGAAGCACGGGAAGCGACCGGGCGCGAACGGCGCCGGATCGGGCGCCGGGAACCAGGTCATCACCTGCCGTTCGACCCGAAGGGGCAGGCCCAGACCGGGCAGCAGACCGCCCAGCCACGGCCCGGCGCAGACGACCAGGTGGCGGCCACGATAGACCGCACCGCCGGCGCGGACCGTCACCCCGCCGTCCCTCGCCTCGACCCCGGTGACCCGCGTCCCGGTGACGAGCGTGGCGCCCAGCGCCCGCGCCCGGCCGGCAGCCGCCCTTATCGCCAGCTCGGGCCGCAGCACGCCGGCCCCCTCCTCCCAGAGCGCGACCTCGTCGGGCGCCAGGCGATGCGGCGCGAAGCGGGCGGCGACCTGCCGCGGCTCCAGCAGCTCGTAGGCCAGCGCGTGCTCCCGGGCGCTGTGCAGGGCGCCGGTGAGGAGGACCCCGTCCGGCCTGCCGATCATCAACGCCCCGGTCATCGTCAGCAGCTCGGTCTCGGACTCCGTCTCCAGCTCGCGCCACAGCGGAAACGCGGCAGTGACCAGCGGCACGTAGTCCGGGCCCTCGAAGTAGGCGGTGCGGATCATGCGCGACTCGCCGTGGCCGGAGCCGCGGTCGTGGCCGGGCGCGAACTGCTCCAGACCGAGCACGGACGCGCCCCGGCGGGCCAGGCGCCAGAGCGCGAAGCTGCCCATGGTGCCGGCGCCAACCACGATGACGTCGGCGGACCTGACCGGCATGTCGTTCACTATGGCTCCTGCTGATGCCGACATACACCCTGCTGACGCTGCCCACACAGAACCGCGTCTACGGTCGGGCCGCCGCCGAGCTCGGGCTGGCCGAGCTCGCCACCGTCGACCGTCTGCGGCTCGGCGGCCGCCTCGGTCAACCCACGCCGCTGACGCTGGGCGGCCGGCTCTACTACCGGTTGGAGACAGACAGGCTGGACCAGGAGGCGCTCGCCTCCGTGGCGTCGCTCTCGACCGTCTACGCGGCCTTCGAGCTGCGCGGCGAGGCGCTGGCGCCGATCGAGCTCCCCGCCGTCGA
>DASYBH010000472.1:0-13482 GCA_036500885.1 Candidatus Dormiibacterota bacterium | reverse complement strand
AGGATCGGCGGCCTCTGCTCATCGGGCACCTCGACCGCCCGAAAGGGCTCCACACGGCGGCCCAGCAGCAGCTCCCCGGCGCCGGAGGCGCGCAGGTTGCGCGACCACTGCGTCTGGCCGCGCGGCGAGACCAGGTAGCGCCGGCCGTCCACTGTCAGGAGGTTGACCGGGGTGGTGAACGCGCGTCCGCTCTTGCGGCCGTGGACGCGCAGCACTCGCGAGCCCCAGACGCTGACGCCCAATCGTGTCAGCCATGCCACGGCGCGGTTGAACACGTTCGTGGTGAACCAGCCTGGCTGGCGGTAGTGTGTCGCGGCCGGCCCGGGCGTCCCTTGGCTCACTGTCGCCTCCTTCCTGACCCCATCGATGACTCCGGTCAGTATCGTCCTTCGGAGGTGTTGCGGCTCGTCTCTGGGCTCGCCGGCGGCGGAGACGGTCGATTGGGGTGCGGGGCGGCGCGCCCGCGCCATCACCGGGTGGCGCGGGCGTGCCGTTGGCGGATCAGGCCGTGATCGGAAGTGCGGCCGAATCGAAGACCTCGAAGATCGGCGGCAGCGGCCGGTCGAATTCGACCCCGGGCGGGAAGAGCTGCTTCAGCCGGTCCCGGAACCAGACGTCATAGGGCCGGGTGGAGCCGGCGAACCGGCGGTTGCTCTCCACCGGGTCGGTGCCCTCGAGGTAGACGCAGCAGAAATCGCCCGTCGGGTTGGGGACCAGGCTGATGACCTCGACGTTCTCGGCCAGCGCCCGCCGCGACGCGGTCAGCTCGGCGACCCGCTTCTCGAATGCCTCTCGCGCGAACGCCCGGCCCTCGTCCAGCTTCCCGGGCAGCAGGGGGGCGATGAACGCCAGACCCTTCCGGCGGGTCGTGACCTTCGGATCCGTCCAGGCCCCCACCGTCTCCGGGGGTCCCCCGTCCCGCGGCCGGCGGAGGTCGACGCCGTGGACCTCCTCGACCAGTTCCACGTAGCGGCTGTCGATCTGGAGATCCGACGAGGCGAACAGCCTGGCGTTCTCGGCGAAGGCCCGTTCACTCTCCATGTAAGCGATCGTGATGGTGCCCATCGGCGTCTCCTGGACGTACATGCGTTCCAGCGTGGCGCCCATCCGGCCGCGTGACGCGCGATACTCGGCCGGGTTCGCGGCCAGCTCTGCCGCGACTCTCCTGATGTCTGCCTCGGTCTTTCCCGGAAGGAGTGGGAACGGAACCGCAAACCTGTACATGGCCTTTCACCCCGTTGCTATGCGGACGGCGGATTGCTCTGCGGCCACCGTAGTTCGCGTCAGGTTTCCTTGGCAAATCCGCCTCTGGGAGCGCTACTGGACGAGTGGTTCCGACGACATGCAGTGCCCCTGGCGAAAGGCGGTGAACGTCCGGGCGGTCGGTTAGCTGAATGAGTTGCAGCACGAAGGCACGAAGGACACGAAGACGCACGAAGGAAAAGGGGATCTGGGGATCGGCTGGAGCGCTGAGGCTGACCTCCAGGCCCTTCGTGCGTCTTCGTGCTCTTCGTGGCTTCGTGCTTCAGACCAATTCGGAATGATTCGTCTACGACACGTCCAGTCGGGCGCCGACCGCATGGTCAGCGCCTGCCGGCCGGTCCCCGCAGACCCCCTCCCCCACAGCGGAGGAGGGGGCCCTCGAGGCCGTGCGTACCGCCCCGCACTACCTCGCGGTGGTCACGGGAGATGCCGGCCACACCGGCGCGACGTCGGTGCCGGCGAGCAGATCGATGATCTGACGCGCGAACTGGTGACAGTGCTGGCCCGTCCGCGCGGTCACCAGGTCACCGTCGACCACCACGTCGCGATCGGTGTAGATCGCGCCCATGTTCCGCACGTCCCCGAGCAGATTGTTGTGCGCGACGACCCGCCGGCCCCGCACCAGCTCGGGCGCCGGCGCGGCCAGCCACAGGCCGTGACAGATGATGCCCTTGAGCACGTTCGGGCGGGCGAACGCCTCCTGCAGGAACGCGGTCGCCGGCGGCAGCCGCCTGATGTCCTCCGTATAGCGAAGTCGGTCGGCGACCATCCCGGAGGGCACGATCACCGCCGCGAGGTCGTCGATGTCAGCGCTGGTGAGGCGCTCGAAGCTCTCCCGGCACTCGAAGGGCGCGCGGTACTCGTGACCCGTGAACGAGATCGAGGCGTTGCCCCAGAGCCGGGTCACGAAGTGAAGCTCCGCCCCCTCCTCCGGGAATCGATGCTGGTAGTAGAAGATCTCCGGCTCGTAGTAGCCGCTCTCGATGAGCACCGCGATCTTCTTGCCCTCCAGCCTGCGCTGGCGGCCCCCTGCGCCCATGCTTGGTGTCCTCCGTTGCTGTCCGGATCAGTGTGGTCAGCGCACCGCCGACTTGATCGCCGACTCGTCGGCGGCGAGCACGACCGCTCTGTCGGCATCGCGAAACGCCCTGGCGATCGTCGGGTTGGCGCCGACCACCACGAGGTCGGTGTCCACGCCGAGCTTGCCGCGCACGAGCAGCGTCTCGTTGAGCGCCTCCCGGGACATGGTCGCGACCTCGGCGACCTGCATGATCACCCGCGCCGGGTTGAGCGCCACGGCCTGCTCCAGCGCCGCGCGCAGCTTCTTGACCTGGAGCGCGCCGAGCTCACCCCTGCAGCGGAGCCTGGCCGTCCCGTCGTCCTGCTCCAGACGGACCTCGAAGCCCGGGATCGCGGGCGCGACCCGGACGCGAACGCGAAGGTCGGTCGACGACTTCGGGAGCCTGACCGTCAGCGCCTCCGGGTCGAAGTCCCCGTGCTCCCTGTCGCCGATCCAGACATCGGTCAGACGGATCGATCCCCTCGGCAGCAGGTCGGGCGCCACACGCAGGACGCGATCGGGGAAGGAGTCGGGCCTGGGCCTGAAGTGCAGGTCGAGCGGCTCCTTCGTGATCAGCAGGTTCGTGTACACCGCGGCGAGGTAGCAGAGCTCGATGGTGTGGTAGCACGACATCGAGTGGCTGCCTTTGAGGCGCTCGTCGTCGACCAGGTACGGGATGCCGTTGGCCAGCACGTTGTAGTACACGCCGCCATCGGTGTGGTCCAGGAAGAACGCGTTGTAGTAGGCGGCGGACTCCCGCGCGAGCCGGAGATACTCCGGCTCGCCGAGCACGCCGTGCAGGATCAGGTAGGCGAGGATCGCCTGCTCCTGCTGCCACCACGCCTTGCGGTCGTGCCACACGAACCGGTGCCACTCCTGCCCCGGCTCGAGTGTGCGGGCCACCACGTCGTACCACCCGCCCCGCTGCCGGTCGCTGGCCACGGCCGGCATCTTCGCCCCGATCTTGCGGGCCAGCGCCTCGTAGGCGGGACTGGCCCGGCGACTGTGCATCCGCATCAGGTTCCAGGCGATCTTCAGGTTGTGCCCGCAGACCGCGTTGTCCTGCTGCCAGCCCCAGTGCCGGTCCGCGCTCCAGTCCTCATGAAAGCGCTCCTGGACGAACGGGCTGCGCTGGTCGTCGGAAAATCGCCGGGCGATCGTGTCGCCGGTGGCGAGCAGGAGCTCCTCGAACTCCGGTAGATCGGTCGCCAGCAGCGCGTTGATGAGGTACGCGGGCGCGTGATCGCCGACGGAATTCCAGTTCTTCCTGGCACGGTTGTGCGCCAGCGCGTCCGACCTCGGGTCGAACGTGACCGGGTCGAGGTGCGAGAAGTAGCCGCCCTGGCGCTCGTCGCGGAAGTACCGTTGGAAGAGCGCGTACGTACCCTTGATATCGCTGAGGATCCGGGGATCGCCGGTGACGCGATACGTCTGCGTCGGGCCCGCGAGCGCGTAGATCTGCTCGTACATCGGGATCGCGTCGTAGTCGTCGCCGAACTCCGACGCCAGGATTTTGCGCTCGTGGTCCCCGTGCACGTCGATACCGTGGTACCAGTACACGACCTTCCGCTCACCGTCGACCACGCGCATGTGCTCACGCAGGTACTCGGTGCCGCGTTCGGCCGCTTCCAGGAAACGGTCCTCGCCGGTCAGCAGGAACGCGGACGCCAGCCCGTAGACCATGCGCGAGATGGTGTCCGTCTCCTGCCGGTAGTCCGGCCCGTGCGACCCGGGCAGGTGCGTGCCGTCCAGCGCGATCCTGCTGCGATAGTTCGCGTAGTCGTACTTCCCATCCGGGAACTGCGCCGTCAGGTAGAAGTCCGCCACGGCCCGTGACTGGTTCACCCACCAGCTCGGCTCCTCGAAGACGTACTCGTCGCGGTGGCGGCCGGCGAACACCAGCTGCTTGACCTCGAACCGCGCGTCACCCGCCTCCGGATACGAGATGCCGTAGGCGAAGAGGAACCGCTCCGGCACCAGGAGGTCGCGAAGGTTGGGGGACGCGTCCTGGTAACGGTCCCCGAGGTTCCGAATGAAGCATGCGGACGCGTTGCCGGTCAGGTGGAGGCGGAATTCCCTGCCATCGGTGGTGCGGAGGCCGAACGCGCTCTCCTCCTCATCGAAGCGCGTCACATAGCCCGCGATGAGGTCGGAGAACGTGAAGTGGTTCGGCGGGACGCTCACCTCTCTCCTCTCCGAATGTCCCGAGACACGAGGATGGCGCAGCTCCGCGCCTCGAGGAGGTAGCTCTCTCCCCTGATCGGCGCCTCCTCCCCCTCTTCGAGGACATCCTCGGGCGATGGCAGCGACGTGTCCACCGCGCGCAGCCACCGCCGCCCGGGGACGCGGGCCACCTCGAACTCCAGCGGCCCGCTGTGCATGTTCAGCATCACGTGGAGGTCGGGCTCGTCGCCGGCGCCGGCCACCGTGAACGCCAGCACCCTGCTCTCCGGATCGTCCCAGCCCGCCTCGTTGAGACGGCATCCGTGCCAGGCGATGTCGGGCAGCCCGCGGTCGCCGTTCGGCTGGCCGGTGTAGAACTCGTTCCTGCGCAGCGCCGAGCACCGCTTGCGGAGCCGGATCACGTGCTTGAAGAAGCGGAGGACGTCCGCGTGCTGATCGAGCAGCTTCCAGTCGAACCAGACGCCCTCATGGTCCTGGCAGTAGGCGTTGTTGTTGCCGTGCTGGGTGCGCCTGACCTCGTCGCCGGCGCGGAACATCGGGATGCCGCGGCTCAGCAGCAGGATCGTGGCGAAGTTCTTGACCTGCCGCTGCCGCAGACGCTCGACCTCCCGGTCGCCCGTGGGGCCCTCGACTCCGCAGTTCCAGCTCAGGTTGTCGTCGCTGCCGTCGCGGTTGTCCTCTCCGTTCTCCTCGTTGTGCTTGTGGTCGTAGCTGACGAGGTCGTTGAGCGTGAAGCCGTCATGCGAGGTGACGAAATTGATGCTGTTCGCCGGCAGCTCGCGCTGGGGAGCGAAGAGGTCCGCGCTGCCCGCGATGCGCGTCGCGACCGCGGAGACCAGACCCGGCTCGCCGCGGACGAAGCGGCGGACATCGTCGCGATACCGGCCGTTCCACTCGCTCCACCGCTCCCCCGGGAAGCGACCGACCTGGTAGATGCCCCCCGCGTCCCACGGTTCCGCGATCACCTTGCGCCGCGAGAGCACACGCGACAGCTCGATACCCCAGATCGCCGGCGGCACGGCCATCTCCGCGCCGTCGGTGCCGCGGCTGAGCGCGGAGGCCAGGTCGAATCGGAAGCCGTCGACGTGGTTCTCGGCGGCCCAGTACTCCAGGCACTCGATGATGTACTTCGTCACCACCGGGTGATTGGCATTCATGGTGTTGCCGACCCCGGTGTAGTCCACGTAATGGCGGCGGTCCTGCGGGGAGAGGTGGTAGTAGGCCTCGTTCGCCTGGCCCCGGAAGCTGATGGTCGGGCCCTCCTCGTTGCCCTCGTCCGTGTGGTTGAAGACGACGTCGAGGATCACCTCGATGCCGGCCCGGTGCAGCGCCTTCACCATGTCGCGGAACTCGGTCAGGTGGGTGCCCAGGTCGGGGGAGATGCAGTACGAGGACTGCGGCGCCCAGTGGCCGAACGGGTCGTACCCCCACACGTTGCGGAGCGGCTTGCCGTCCGGTCCGTTGCGCAGCACCTGCTGCTCGTCGAAGTCGAACACGGGCATCAGCTCGACCGCGGTGACGCCCAGATCCTTCAGGTACGGGATCTTCTCGATCACGCCTGCGAACGTGCCCGGGTACCTGCACCCGGACGACGCGGACTGCGTGAACTGGCCGACGTGCAGCTCGTAGATGATCGTATCGGCGTCCCGCGTGCCGAGCGGCCGGTCGCCCTCCCAGTTGTAGTCGTTCACGTCGATGACGACGCTCCGCATCGCGGTCTCGACGTTGTCCTGGGGACCGATCGCGTCCGCCCTCTTCCACAGGGCATTGGTGTTGCCCCGCGCGCACGGGTCGAGGAGGACCTTGTTGCGGTTGAACCGGGCGCCGCTCACCTGCGTGTCGGACGGGCCGTCCATCCGGTACGCGTACACCTGGCCCGGTCGGATCCCGGCCACATGGCAGTGCCAGAAGTGGAAGCTGTGATTGATCGTCGGGTCCATGACCACGCAGTGGAACGGCCGCGGCGCCTGCGCCGACTCGAAGAGCAGCAGCTCGACCGAGGTCGCGTACTCCGAGTAGATGGAGAAATTGACGCCGGCGGCGTCGGGGGTCGCGCCGAGCGGCTGGGGCTCGCCGGCCGAGACCTCCAATTTCATTGCGGTGGCGCTGGCCGCGTCGTTCCGGACACGGCTACGGGTGAGCGTCATCATCGATCTCCCAGGTTCAAGTGCTGGCCCCGCAGCTGGATAGCCGAGCTTCACGACCAGCCTGGCGGGACCCGACGCCGGGGCGCATCGGTGACCTCACCCACTCGCACGGCGGCCGGCGGTCCGTCGGACTCCCCATCCGGCGCGCGCTCGCCGGGGGAAGATCTACCCACCCGAACGGCGGGCGGTGGGTATGTCAACCGGACATTCCACAATGGACCGGTGCGACGGTCGCGGGGATGAGCGAGGCCGCGAGCCTCCAGGAGGAGCACCACGGCGCGGCCGCCAGACGGGTGCTGGCCGGCAGACGCCGTGAGCTCGCCATGCTGCGGGCGTGTGCGGCGAGCGCCAGGGACGGCTCGGGGGCGCTCGCCCTCGTGGGCGGGGAGGCCGGGGTCGGCAAGACCGCGCTGGTCGAGGCGGCGCTGTGCGCCGGTCCGCGCGAGCGGCCGCTCACGATTCTCACCGCGAGGGCCGTCGAGGCCGGCGGCTCCCGTCTCGGACTGTGGCGCGACCTCCTCGAACCCGCATCCAGCGCCGAGACGCCGCCGTGGCGCTCGGAATCGCCGGCCGTGGGTGACTGGCTGGCGTCGGCCGCCCGCCGCCGGCCCCTGGCGATCGTGCTCGAGGACCTGCAGTGGGCGGACCGCGACAGCCTCGCGATGCTGGGCCGCCTGGCCGCGAGGGCGGACGACCTGCCGCTGCTCCTGGTCGGGACCTATCGCACCGACGAGCCGGCGGCCGAGCTGTCGGAGCTGCTCCCCACGCTGGTCCACGAGGCCCGGGCCAGGCGCGTCGCCCTGCGCCCGCTCGACCCGGCGGAGCTGCGCGAGCTGGTTCGCCAGCATCGCGCGATGGCGGACGAGGACGAGTCGCGCCTGGTCGACCACCTGCACCGGCGGACGGGCGGGAACCCCCTGCTCGCACTGGAGGTGCTCCACGCGCTCGAGGCAGACGGCATCCTCCGCGAGACGGGGTGCGGTGGCTGGGAGCTCGGGTCGCTGGGCGGCGAGTCGCTGCCGGCGGTCGTCCGCCAGCTCGTCGAGCGGCGCGTGGCCCGGCTCGGCGACGACGCGCGGGCGCTCCTGCCGGTCGCGGCCGTCCTCGGACGCGAGGTCTGGCTGACCCACTGGCAGGCGGTGACGGAGGCCTCGCCCGACGTGATGGGCGCCGTGATCGAGCGTGCGACGGCGGCCCGGGTGCTGGTCGAGAACGGGGAGGGCCCCGAGCTCCGCTTCGCGTCGGAGCTGGTCCACGAGGTGCTCTATCACGGCGTGCCCCTCCCATGCCGGCGCTCGTGGCACCAGCGTGCGGCCGAGATTCTCGCGCGGATGCCCGCACCCCCGTCGGACCTGGTGGCCCACCACTTCCGGCAGGCCCGGGATCCGCGTGCGCTCACCTGGTTCGTCCGCGGCGCCGAGACCGCGCAGCGGGCCCGCGCCTGGCGCGACGCGGGGGCCCGGTACCGGGCGGCCATCGACCTGGTCGATCATGGCACTGTCGACCCCGGAGAGCGGACGAGGCTCCTGGTGCGCCTCGGCTGGGCGGACCACCACGTCGACCCGGCGGCCGCGCTGCCCGTCCTCGACGAGTGCCTGCGGCGGGCCGGCCCCGATCCCTGCCGCCCGATGGCGCTGGCGGCGCGGTATGCGCGGGGGGTGGCCGCCGCCGCCGCGGGCCGCACACCGACCGGGGTGACCGACCTGCGCGCCGTCGTGCGCGCGCTGCCGGACGGGGGTGACCGTGAGGGGCGCTGGCGTGACGCGGCGGACTGCCTCGGCCCCGACGGGAGCGAGCTTCCGGCGCCCGCGGCACGCCTGGCGCTCGTCCTGGCCACCGCCGGAGCTCACGCCGAGGCCGGCGCGCTCGCCGAACATCTGGGGGAGGGAGCCGGCGCCAGCTCGCCGCGGTCGAGGGCCGACGCGGAGCTGGCCAGAGCCGAGATCGCCGCGGCCCGCGGCCACCCCGGACCCGCCGGCCGCGGCTACCGCGAGGCCGCGCGCCTGCGCCTCGACGCGGGGGACTGGGCTGGCGCCGCGGAGGCGATGCTGCACGGTCTGTGGCACCTGGGCCTCCTCTACTACGCCGACCGGCCCGGCCTGGCCGGCTGCTCCGCCGCGCGGGCCGAGGCCACCCTGGCACGGGTGGAGCCGGCCGCCGGCGCCGTCCCTCCGCGGTTCGCGCACCTGCCGCTCCTGGTCATCTCGGGAGCGTGGCAGCAGGCCATCGAGCTCGCACCGCTCGGCACGGCGCGGGGGTCGGTGTTCGCGGAGGTTGGCCTGCTCGCGCAGGCCGCGATGGCGGCCGCCCGCGGCGAGCCGGCACAGGCGTGGGCGGTTGTCCAGGAGCTCCTGCCGGACGGCGTCGAGACCGAGCCCGGCGAGGCGCCGGCGCTGCTCGCGGTGCGAGCGCTCGGCCTCGGCGCCGGCCTCGCGCTCGAGGCGCGGGACACCATCGTGGCCCTGGAGTGGATCCAGGCGCACGATCGCTGGGTGCGGGCGATCGGGCTGACGCCCGGCCTGGCCGAGGGTCACCTGCTCTGGGCGCGTCACCATCGCGCGTCGGGGGAGCTGGACCAGGCGATGCACCACGCGCGCCAGGCATGCGCCCGTGCCGCGCAGCCCCGGCAGCCGCTCGCGCTCCTCGCCGCGCACCGGCTGGTCGGTGAGCTCGAGACCGCGGCAGGGGCCATGGACAGAGCGCTGCACCACCTCGACCATGCGCTCGCGCTCGCGACCGCGTGCGAGGCCGGCTACGAACGTGCACTGACGCAGGTGGCGCTCGCGGAGGCCCATCTCGCCATGCGCGAGCCCGGGCCCGGGGCCGGAGCGAAGGCCGCCAGGGCCCTGGTGGCCGAGGTCGAGACCACCGGCGCCGCGCTGGGAGCTCGGCCGCTGCTGACCAGGGCGCGACGCCTGGGTCTCGACGCGCCCTGGCTGCCGGGGTCGCTGTCCAGCCTGACGACGCGGGAGGTGCAGGTGCTGCGGTTGATCACGGACGGGCGGAGCAACGCGGACGCGGCGCGCAGCCTGGGCATCAGCAGGCGGACGGTGGAGCACCACCTCGAGGCGATCTACGGCAAGCTCGGCGTCACGTCGCGCACCGCAGCGGTCCGCGAAGCGGTCGCTCACGGGCTTGCCTGACTACCTGGCGGGCGCTCCAGGTGGCGGGATCCCGGGGACGTGAATTCGATCGCGTCGTCTTCCGAGGCCGTGTGCTAGGCTGGCCGAGCTGGGCTGGCTACGGGTCAAGAGGAGCCATCGTGTCTGAAACCGTCAATCTTCACCGAGCGTTGATCGACGCTGTCGAGAAGAACGACCTTGCGGCGGCGGACGCCCTGATCCGCCGTGGAGCGAACGTCAACGAACGTGGTCCACTGTCGCTCACGCCACTGATGATCGCGGCTGGCCACGGGTCCACGCAGATGGTCGACAAGCTGCTGATGGCCGGTGCGGACGTGCACGCGATCGACAGCAGCATGGGCGCGTCACCGCTGCACTTCGGCGCCCAGGGCGGCGTGGTCGACGTGGCCCGCCTCCTGCTCGACGCCGGCGCGTTCATCAACCTCCAGTCCGCGACGGTCGGCCTGACCCCCCTGATCAACGCGATCTGGGCCAAGCGTGTGCCGATGGTCCGCTACCTCCTCCAGCGGGGCGCCGCGATCGACGTCAGGACGCACCTCGACGGGGCGACGGCGTGGGACTTCGTCGGTACCGGCGTGGTGTGGACGGCGGGGTTCACCGTTCCGGAGTCGGAGATGTGGGGCCGCCAGATCCGAGAGCTGCTGGAGCAGCAGAGGGAGCGCAACGGGGGCGCGGTCGCCGCCCAGGAGCTGATGCGGGCCGTGCGGTCGGGCGACCTGGCGGCGGTCCGCACGGCGATCGCCGCGGGCGCCGACGTCAACGAGAAGTCACCCGTCCTGGCCACTGGCGGCGACGGTCAGACGCCCCTGCTGGTCGCCTGCTTCCTGGGCCACACCGAGATCGTCCGAGCGCTGCTCGCGGCCGGGGCCAATCCCCGCATCAACGACTACCTGCTCAAGGCCACACCGGTCCACAAGGCCGCCTACGCCGGCCGCGCCGGCGCGCTCCTGGCGCTGCGAGAGCAGGGCCACGGCGAGGTCAACGCGCAGGGCCCGTACAACGGCTACACGGCCATGCACGACGCGGTCTGGCACGGGCACCGTGAGGCGCTGGAGGTGATCCTCGACTGGCCCGGTGTGCGGCACGACCTCCGCGGCCTGGACGGCCGCACCGCCGAGGAGCTGGCGGGCGACCTGGGCTACTCCGAGCTCGCGGCGATGATCAAGGTGAAGGCGGGAACGGCTCGCCAGGCGCACCAGCCGGCGGCGAAGCGATAGCGCGGGCGGCGCCGGCGGCGCCGTCCAGGATCCGGCGGCCTCGGGACCAGAACGGAGAGAGACCTCCATGCCGATCGAGAAGTTCCGCACCTTCACTGACAGGACCCCTGCCGGGAGCGTCGCGTTCCACGATTACACGGTGGATGCGACCGAGAGGATGATGGAGGACGAGTCGAACTGGGTGCCGTACGTCGCGGGCGTCCACTTCATCCCGCTGTGGTTCGGCACGCGGAGCCAGCCCGGTTTCTCGAACATCCTGCGGGTGCAGCCCGGCAGCAGGCTGAACCCCCACTATCACCCGAGCGGCGTCTACGGGTTCACGCTGAAGGGAAGCTGGCGCTACCTGGAGCACGACTGGGTGGCGATAGCCGGCACGTTCCTGTGGGAGCCGCCCGGAGAGGCGCACACGCTGGTCGTACCCGCCGACGAGCCGGTCCCCATGCTCACGTACTTCGTGAGCCTCGGCGGTCTGGTCTACCTCGACTCCATCTCGAGCGGCAGGCCGGTCTCCTACGACGACGGGTTCACGCTCCTGGAGCTGGCGGAGAACCACTACCGGGAGAGCGGCCGCGACGTGTGCGAGCTGTACGCGCTCTGCCGCTAGTTAGCGCGGCCGTTCGAGGTGTGGCTACCGTCATGGCCGGGCGGTGCCACATAGGTAGGTGTGCCCATGACGAGCCCAAGGGCGTCCATCGCTGGTTGGAGTGCCCCTCGGACGCTTCGGGTGCCACTTCGGTGCTATGATGCGCCTCATGGTCAAGGCAAGGACGACCGTTGGTCGAAAGGGGCGCACGGTCATCCCCGTGGCTGCCCGTCAGGCTGCCGGCATCGAGGAAGGCCAGGAGCTGGTCGTACTCACGGATGCCCCGGGTCGTCTCGTGCTCATGACCCGAGACGCCATTCAGGGAGAAGTGTGGCGAGCGGCGGCCGATATGCGATCGGACCCCGACGCAATCGGTGAGATTCGTGCCACGCGACGCGAGGACAACGCGATCGCCGATGCGGCCGAGGAGCGCGCCGTGCGACGTGGCGCGGATGCGGATGGCGGCATCGATGCGGTCGGATTCGAGCTGCTGCGTCACCTCGGCATCGACGAGGCGCCTTGACGGCGCGCCGGATCGTCCTCGACGCCTCCGCCCTTCTCGCATGGGTCCGGAACGAGCGAGGCGCCGAGACGGTGGGGCGGCTGATGTCGGTCGCGGTGATGCCCGCGCCCAACCTGACCGAGGTCCTGCACCGCTCGCGGGCCCGTGGACACCGGATGTCGCCCGAGGAGCTCCACGACCACGTGGCGGCGATGGGGCTGGAGGTCGAGTCCTTCGAGCAGGCGGATACCGTACGAGCGGCCGAACTGCTTCTGTACTCTGCGGAGCACCCTGGCCCCAACGACGAGCGACTGTCGTTGGGCGATGCGTCCTGCATCGCCGTGGCCGAGAGACTCCGGCTGCCGCTCTCCGGAGACGATTCGTACTGGTCGCTGCTGCCGCTCACGGTGGCCTTCCATCCCTTTCGCGGCAGCTGAGGCGGCGGCGGCTCGAGGCTCCTTCCTCATGCTGGAAGGGTGGTGAGCACCTCCCCGGTCGTGCCGTCCACGAACACGACGGCGCGAGGTGAGGTCTGCCCCACCCCGACCAGCAGGCTCGAGTTCACCACCACCAGCCAGACCAGGCGATCCCGGCCGAGGCCGCTGGCCCTCGGGCCGCTGACGCGCGCCAGCGCCAGCTCCGTCACGTCGGCCTGGAAGACCGGCAGCAGCGCCGCCTGCGCCTCCGGGCCGCTGATGGGGCAGCCGCCTCCACCGGCCGAGGTCCAGCGCTTGACCGCGCTTCGCTCGAGCTCGCAGTAGGCCGGCTGTGCGGCCCCCGCCACGGTGATCCCGGCTCGCGACAGCGTTCCGGCCGGTACGGTCCGCAGCTGAGGAGCCGGTGGGGCGCCGGCGGTCAGGCCGCTGATCCAGACGGCGAAGCCGACCGCCAGCAGGGCGCTCCCGGCCAGAGCGGCGAGGAAGACGGCCCAGCGCTGCTTCATGTCCGGGGCCGCGAGCAGGCTCCACACGGCGACGGTTGAGTCTACGTCGCTCATCGCGGCTGGCGATCGGCGGCCCGTCTCAGCTCTATGGGGCGCTCTCCCGCGGTCTGCTGAACAGGTTCAGGTCGATGGAGTTGCCCATCACCTGGTAGCCGCGGTCGTTGGGGTGCAGGTGGTCGCCGCTGTCGAACGCCGGGTTGAGCATCATCGGATCAGACGGGCTCTGCATGATGCTGTCGAAGTCGATCACGCCGTCGAAGGCGTTGCCCGTCCGGATCCACAGGTTGACGGCCTGCCGCGTCTCCTCACCCTGCGGCGTGTAGAAATCCTCGAGGCTCGCGTCCTTGAACGGCAGCAGCGTGCCTCCGAAGACCCGCAACCCCGCGGCGCGTGAGCGAGCCGCGATCTGACGGAGCGCCGCGATGATCCGGCCGGCGTCG
>DASYBH010000471.1:0-3928 GCA_036500885.1 Candidatus Dormiibacterota bacterium | reverse complement strand
CACGGCCAGGTCGCGATCGATCCCGCCGTTGAGCTGGACGTTGATGACCGCGAGGGAGAGCAGCTCCAGGCCCAGCAGCACCACCAGTGAGACCGCGCACCAGAGCAGCGTCAGGCGCAGTCGGAGGCTGAGGGCCGGCGTCACGGCGGCTCCGCGCAGATGCGGAGCCGGTAGCCGGCGCCGCGCACGGTCTCCAGCGACACGTCCCCCGGCCATGGCACCTTGCGCCGGAGGTAGCGCACGTACACGTCGACCACGTTGCTCTCGGACTCGGACTCGTAGGGCCACACGTTGCTGGTGATCTGGGCCCGCGACAGCACCTGGTTGGGGTGCCGGACGAAGAGCTCCAGCAGGGCCGACTCGCGGGGCGTCAGCGTCGTCTCGCCGTCGCCGGCCCGCGCCGTCCGCTGCCTCAGGTCGAGCACGAGGCCGCCCGCCCGCAGCTCCACGGCGCTCGCCTGGTCGCGCCGGATCAGCGCCCTGACCCGCGCGAGCAGCTCGTCGAACACGAAGGGCTTGGTCAGGTAGTCGTCCGCTCCCTGGTCGAGCCCGCTCACCTTGGAGGTGACGTCGTCCTTCGCGGTGACGATCAGGACCGGCAGGCGCGGGTCGCGGGCGCGCAGCGTGCGGAGGAGGTCCAGCCCGCTGCGGTCGGGCAGGATCAGGTCCAGCAGCACCAGGTCGATCGGCTCCGCCTGCGCGAGCGTGAGCGCCTCCCCGGCGTCCCCCGCCACCACGCAGGCGTAGCCCTCGGCCATCAGTCCCTTGCGCAGGAATGACGCGATGCGGGGCTCGTCCTCGACGATCAGGATCAACACGAGCGCTAATCGCCTCCGCCGTGGCCACCACCGTGGCTCTCGGGCGGGTACGTGTACACCAGCGGCGGCACGACGGCGAAGCTCGGGCTGGGCTTCGGGTTCGCCGCCACGGGCGTGGGGTATGCGCCGGACGTCGCGGAGACCGCAGGGGCCGGTGACCCGGCCGGGCTGCTGGCGATCACGATTCGCGCCGGCAGGTCGCTCCTCCGCGGCGCCACGAGATTGGCCGCCCCGGTCGCCACAGGTGTCGACAGGCCGTCCCGTTCGAAGGCCGCAAACACGGCAACGGCCCCTGACAACCCCGCCACGACCAGGAGCAGCGCCTGTCCACGATGTAGCAGGACGCGCATTTCCTTCCGGCAACGGATACCGGTCGTGGTTACGCGGCTCAACCGGTATCGAGCAGCTCCTCCGCGAACGACGGCCACGCCGGCGCCTCGCCGGGTGGCCGCGCCGCCGCCAGCATCCGGAGCGCCTCGTGGGCGCTCTGCGGCCGCCGGCGCGGATCCAGCTCCAGCAGCGAGTGGATCACGACGTCCACCTCGACGGGCAGGCGCGAACGAAGCGCGCGGGCCCGGACAGGCGCCGGCAGGAGCCGAGGGGGATCGCAGCCGGGCTCCACCTCCTCGGCTCGGAACGCCGGCTGGCCGGTGGCCAGCTCGTAGAGGACGGCGCCCAGCGAGAAGAGGTCCATGCGAGGGTTGGGCCGGCCGCGCAGGCATTGCTCCGGCGCCTGGTAGACGCCGCGCGGCCGGTCCTGGAGTGGAGTGCCGCCTGCCGGGCGCACCCTGCCGAGGTCCAGCAGGAACGCCTGCCGGTCCCTGACGGCGATGCCGGCCGGCTCCAGCCCGAGGTGGGTGAGGCCGCGGCCGTGCAGGTGCCGGAGGCAGGCGGCAAGCCGCATGCCGAAGCGAACCACGTCGCCGGGCGGCACCGGGCCCTGCGCGGCGAGGAGCTGGTCCAGGGTGCGGCCGCCCGCGTGCTCCAGCACCAGGTGCGGTACGGGGTCGCCGTGCGCGTCTTCGAGCAGGCGCGGGATCGCCGGGTGGCTCAGGTGCCGCAGCGCGCGGGCCTCGCGAGCCAGCTCGCGGACCGCGGCCAGGTCCTCCATGTCCTCCTCGCGCGGCAGCTTGACCACCACGCGGCACCACAGCGGCTCGCTCCAGGCGAGCCAGCGCTCCGTTCGCTCCGTGCCGGCCAGCCGCTCGCAGGCGAGCAGCCCGGGCGAGATGCGCTCGCCGGGCAGGAACCGGTCCTCGCCGGGTCCCGTCCACTCGACCGGACGGGAATGCCAGGCCGGCGCATCCGGGGATACGGCCGTCGCAGCTTGCACCCCACGATGCTGCCGGTCGGGGTCGCTCCGCACGATGAGCTGAAGATGAGAGAACGCTCATCCCGGCCCGGCGCCGGTGAGGGCGCGCTCGCCGGTATCCACCGCGTACGCGGTGGATACCGGCGGTCAGGTGTAGTAGTTGTAGACCGCCTCGCCGACCGCCGATGGCTTGTCCGCGCCGTCCACGCGCACCTCGAAGCCGACCAGCACCTGCGCGCCGCCCGGGATCTCCTTGACGCCGTTGAGGGTGAACGTGCCGCGCACGGTGCTGGGGACGGGCACCGGCGCGGGAAACCGCAGCCGGTTGAGCCCGTAGTTCACGCCCATCTTCACGCCGCCGACCTGCAGGGTCCCGCCCAGGAGGTGGGGGAGGAGAGAGAGCGTCAGATAGCCGTGGGCGATCGGTCCGCCGAAGGGCCCGCCGCGGGCCCGCTCCGGGTCCACGTGGATCCACTGGTGATCCTCGGTCGCGTCGGCGAAGAGGTTCACGCGGTCCTGGGTGATCTCCAGCGGCTCGCTGACGCCGATCTCCTGGCCGATCCGCTGCTCGAGTTCGTCGATCGTGAGGCTGCTCATCGCAGCAACAGGCTAACTCGGCGGCTGGCACCGGGTAGGCTCGGCGGCCGGGACGCCGGCCGCCGAGCCGGTCTATGCCATGGTGCGGCCACCGCTCACCGCCCGCACGATCGCGAGCAGGATCACCGCGCCGATGAAGGCGACGATGATGCTGCCGATCACGCCGACGCTGCCGTGGAAGAAGAGGCCGATGACAAAGCCGCCGATCAGGGCGCCGATCAGGCCGACGACGAGGTCGCCGATGATGCCGTAGCCGACCCCTCCTTTCATCACCCGGCTGGCCGCCCAGCCGGCAATGAGGCCCACGATGATCCAGGCGATGACCCCACCTGGGTTGAGAGCCATGGCGCTATCCTCCTCTCGAACCTCGAGAAATGGCGATGCCACTAATAGTGATAGCACAATGCTCGCAATGGGATGGTCAGGGATCGGCGGAGACGGCGCGGTCGAGCAGCCACTCGACGTCGACGTCGGCGAGGCTGGCCAGCACGGTCACCCCGGTTCGCGGCGCCACCGGGAGCAGGCTGGGCACCGCCACCACCGCGCAGCCGGCGGCGGCGCCGGCCTCCACGCCCTTCGGAGAGTCCTCGAACACCACGCACCGCGCCGGGTCGACCCCCAGGCGGCGGGCGGCCAGACGATAGGGCCCGGGGTCGGGCTTGGGGGCCGTCACCTCGTCACCGGCGACCAGCACGGCGAACCGCTCGCGGCCCAGCGCGGCCACCGCCGCCTCGACCAGCGAGCGGTACGAGGACGACACGACGGCGAGCGGCACCCCGGCGGTCCCGAGCGCGTCCAGCAGGCCCGGCACTCCGGGCCGGACCGGCAGGCCGGCGGCGAACAGCTCGGTCATGTCGGTGATCAACCGGGCCCTGGCCGCCGCCGGCGCCAGGTCGCTGCCGGCAAGGCTGACGAGCACGGCAGCCATCTCGTCGACGCGCAGGCCCATGCAGGCAGCCTTGATCTCCGGGCCCCACGTTCCGCCCATGGACTCGAACAGCGCCCGCTGCGCGGTGGTCCACGCCGGAATGCTGTCCACCAGCAGCCCGTCGACGTCGAAGAGCGCGCCGGCGATTTGCACGCCACCAAGTGTGGCGGGTGATCCGGCCGTCCCGTCAGCCGCTTCCCCGGTGGACCGACGTCGTCGCGGGGTTGGCTGTAGGATTCGCAGGAGCCACCGGTGATCAGGACTCCCTGTCGG
>DASYBH010000470.1:0-6562 GCA_036500885.1 Candidatus Dormiibacterota bacterium | reverse complement strand
GGCCCAGCGCTTCGCGTCTGTAGTCGAGGCTGGGCGATCTCGGGAAGATGCACTCACACACTCGGGCAAAGCCCTTGTTCACGGCCGCCCGGGGACTTTGTCCGAAGCAGACGAGGTGCCTCTTCGCGCACCCTCTAATCGCGCAGGGCGTCGACCAGCCGGCTGATGTCCTCGTCGGAGGTCCACCAGCCGCAGGAGATGCGCAGCCAGCCGTTGGGCAGCGAGCGAACCAGGACGTCGCGCTCGAGGCAGCGGGCCACGACCGTCTCCGGGACTCCGGGCGGCGTGATCGAGACGATGGTGCCGTCGCCGGGCGGCGTGTGGACGGGCAGCCCGGCCTCCTCGAGCGCCGCCCGGCAGCGCTGCGCCATCTCCGCGCCGCGGGCGAACGCCCACTCCGGGCGCTCCTCGATCGCGGCCAGCAGCCCGGCCCGCGCCGAGGCGGGGTGGTGGGAGAAGACCAGCCGCTGCGCGCCGTCGCCGTGCATCGCCATGTAGCCGGCCATTGGCGGATGCAGGCGCTCGGGGTCCGCCACGTAGAGGGCGCCGGTCAGCTCCGGCCCGCAGAGCCACTTCTGCCCGGACACCGCGTAGAAGTCGGCCTCGGCCGCCTGCACGGGGATCGCGCCGGCCGACTGCGCGCCGTCCACGAGCAGGGGGACGCCGGTGGCGCGCCGGATCTCCGCCAGCGGCAGCACCTGACCGTTCAGCCAGAGCACGTGCGACAGCGCGATCAGCCGCGTGCGGGGCGTCACCTCGGCCAGCACGGCGGCGACCACCTCCTCGGCCGGCCGGCCGAGCACCTTCGCCACCCGGACGCCCGCGCGGCTGGCCCGCACCGGCGCCTCCAGGCCCGGGTGCTCCGCGTCGGTGATCACCACCTCGTCGTCGGGACCGAGGCGCAGGCCCGTCACCACGAGGTTGCAGCCCTCGGTGGTCGACGTGGTCAGCAGGAGGTGATCGACCGGGACCGTCAGGAGCGCGCCGAGCCGGACCAGCAGGCGGACGCTCAGCTCGCCGCCGTCCCGGAAGTAGTCGCCGTGACCGCGACCGCCGGTGAGCGCACGCTCCTCCCACTCGACCATGGCCCGGTGGGTGCCGAGGGAGAGCGGGCCGGCGGTGCCGGCGTTGAGGTAGGCGCGGCGCTCGAGGACGGGGAAGCGAGCCCGGGCCTCGGCGGGAGTCATACCAGTGCGAGCGGCCGCACCGGGGAGCCGGTGGCGCCGCGGATCTTGAGCGGTGTGCACACGAACGTGAACTCGTGGGCGCCCGCCTCGGCCAGCTCCTCGAGGAACAGGTTCTCCATGATGTAGACGCCACGGCGCACGAGCAGGATGCCGTGCCCCGGCAGGGAGACGCCCAGGTCGGGGTCCGGACCGTGGGCGTAGTCCCAGGCCATGTTGTCCGCACCGACCGCCACCACCCCGGCGTCCGCGAGCCACCGGGAGACGCCCCCGGTCATACCGGCGCCGCGCAGATACCGCGCCTGGTCCTCCCAGTGGGCGCCGTTGCCGGTCCGCACCAGCACGACGTCACCGGCGCCCGGCCGCACGCCCTGGTCGCCGGCCGCCTGCCGCAGCTCGTCCAGCCCGATCCAGCGGTCCGGCTCGACCACGCCGAGGTCGACCAGCCAGCCGCGCGTGACGATCGGGGCGATGGTCTCCACGCCCAGCTCGGTGTAGCCGAAGGCGGTGGCGGTGGTCCTCGCGTCGACGCCGCCGCACAGCTTCAGGTCGAGCGCCTGGTGGGTGAACGCGTCGATGTGCGTGCCGGCGTGCTCGCTGGTGATCAGTGTCCCCGCGGACCCGGTGCGCCCGTCCGGCGAGGCTCCCTGCGGCTCGTGGCGCCGGTGCAGGAGATAGGAGAAGCCAGGTGGTACGTGCCCCGGGTGGATGGGCGCGCCGGCCCAGCGCATCTGCTCCAGGTCGAAGACGCGGCGCCCCACCAGCTCGCTCACGCGCGGCCCGGCGAGAGCAGGCGGACGAAGGACAGCAGGAGGACGGCGCCGACGACGGCCACGACCAGACTGCCCAGGAAGCCGAAAACTGTGCCCGGCAGGAAGATGCCGACCACGATGCCGCCGATGAAGGCGCCGACGACGCCGACCACGATGTCGACCAGGCAGCCGTAGCCGCGGCCCCGGACGAGTGTTCCGGCGATCGCGCCGGCCAGCAGACCCACGATCAGCCAGCTGAACCAGCCGCCCGGGTTCAGGATGACGCTCGCGAGGATGATGGTCACCGCGCCATGATTCTAGAGGCCGTGAGCGTCCGGGCGGGCGAGTGGCTGAATGAGTTGCAGCACGAAGGCACGAAGGACACGAAGACGCACGAAGGAAATGGGGGACCTGGGATCGGCTGAAGCGCTGAGGCTGACCTCGAACCCCTTCGTGCGTCTTCGTGCACTTCGTGGCTTCGTGCTTCAGACCAATTCGGAAAGCTTCGTCTAGACCTTGGGCTCGACTTTCGGGCCGAAGTGCGGGTCTGCGGCGACCAGCGAGTCGATGTAGCGGAAGCGCTCGTAGCGGTGCTGGAGCAGCTCGTCCGGCGGCATCGACAGCAGGGGCTCCAGGTGCCGCCAGATCGCCGCGTCGAGGCTGCGGGCCGTCGCGTCGAAGTCCGTGTGGGCGCCGCCCTCCGGCTCCGGGATGACCTCCTCGACCACGCCCATCGCGAGCAGGTCGCGCGACGTGATCTGGAGCTGCTCCGCCGCCTCGACCTTGCGGGCGTTGTCGCGCCACACGATCGAGGCCGCCGCCTCCGGGGACGCCACCGTGTAGAGCGAGTTCTCGAGCATCAGCACCCTGTCGGCAACCGCGATGCCCAGCGCGCCCCCCGAGCTGCCCTCGCCGATGACCACCGCCACGACCGGGACCGGGAGGTCGAACCACTCCATGATCGCCGCGCCGATCGCGGAGGCGATGCCCCGCTCCTCGGCCGACTCGCCCGGATAGGCGCCTGGCGTGTCGACCAGCGAGACGATCGGAAAGCCGAACTTCACCGCCTGGCGGGCGATTCGCAGCGCCTTGCGAAAGCCCTCCGGGTGCATCATTCCCCAGTTCCGGCTCACGCGCTCGGCCAGGTTGCGGCCCTTCTGCTGGCCGAGGAACACCACCGTCCGGCCGCGCCAGGTGCCGAGGCCCGCGACCACCGCCGGGTCGTCGTGCGAGATCCGGTCGCCGTGCAGCTCGACGAAGTCCGGTGCGAGGCGGGTGATGTAGTCCAGCGAGTACGGCCGGCCGGGATGGCGGGCCAGCTCCACGACCTGCCAGATGCTCAGCGTGTCGCGGTGCACGTGCGAGCTCACCGTGCCCTCCCGTAGAGCGTCAGCAGGTGGGCCAGCCGGTCGCGCAGCTCGGTGCGCGGAACGACCAGGTCGACCTGCCCGCAGCGGAGCTGGAACTCGGCGCTCTGGAATCCCGGGGGCAGGTCTGCGTACGTGGCCTGCTTGATGATCCGGGGACCGGTGAAGCCGATCGCCGCCCCTGGCTCCGCGATGTTCACGTCGCCCATCAGCGCCAGCGAGGCGGGGGTGCCGCCATAGGTCGGGTCGGTCAGGACAGAGAAGTAGGGCACCCCGGCCCGGTGAAGGCGGCTCAGCGCCCCGTTGACCTTTGCCATCTGCATGAGGGCCAGCACTCCCTCCTGCATCCGGGCCCCACCCGTGGCCGCCACGAGCACGTAGGGCGTCCGCGTCGCGGTCGCCTGCTCCAGCCCGCGGGCCAGACGCTCGCCCGCGACGATGCTCAACGTGCCGCCGACGAAGCGGAAATCGAACACGGCGAGCCAGACCGGGCGCCCGGCCAGCACCGCGTTCCCGACGCGCACTGCCTCGTTCAGACCCTCCTCACGCGCCTGCTCGATCGTCTCCTGGTACGGCTTCGGCACCCGCCACTCCAGCAGGTCGTGCGGACGCACGTCGGCCCAGCGCTCGCGCCACGTCCCCTCGTCGGCCAGGAGCGCGATCCAGGCATCCGCGTGCATGCGGAAGTGATGGCCGCAGTCGCAGACGTAGACCTGCTCGCGCAGCTCCTCGGGCACGAGCCCCACGCCGCAGCTCGGGCAGTTGGTGGTGAGGGCGATGGGCGGCAGCCGGCTGCCGTAGACCTCGACCGTCTGCGTGCTCAGACGGACAACCCCCCATCCACCACCAGGACGTGACCCGTGATGAAGCCCGCCCCCGGCGAGCAGAGGAACGCGACAGCGGCGGCGACGTCCTCGTGGGTCCCCTCCCGCTGCAGCGGCGTCCGTTTCACGAGCTCGACGACGATCTCGTCGCTGAGCGAGCCCGCGGTCAGCTCGGTGCGCACGTAGCCCGGCGCGACGGCGTTGCAGGTGATGGAGCGGGAGCCGATCTCCTTGGCGATCGCCTTCGTGAACCCGATCAGTCCCGCCTTGGCCGCGGCGTAGTTGGCCTGGCCCGGGTTGCCGGTGATGCCCACCACCGACGTCATGTTGACGATTCGGCCCCACCGCTTGCGCAGCATCCCGGACATCACCCCACGCGTGGCGTGGTAGGCGGAGGTCAGGTCCGTCTGGATGATGTAGTCCCAGTCCTCCGGCTTCATGCGGAGCAGCAGGTTGTCGCGGACCGCGCCCGCGTTGTTGACCAGGAGGTCCACCTGGCCGATCTCCTTGATCATCGCCTGCACCGCCGGGCCGTCGGTGACGTCGCACCGCATGGCCTGGCCGCCGATCTCGTGGGCGGTCTCCTCGGCGGAGGCCGCGTCCGTGCGGTAGTTGACCACCACGCGCGCCCCCATCCCGGCGAGCGCCCGCGAGACGGCGCCTCCGATCCCCTTGCCACCGCCCGTCACCAGTGCGGTGCGGCCCTCCAGCTCACAGGTCATGCGAACTCCACGAACAGTTCCTCGGCGTTCCACGTGACCACGCCGGGGATGTGCTTCGCCGCCAGGCTGGCCAGGACCCGCCCCGGCCCCAGCTCCACGACGGTCGTAACCTGCATGGCCCGCAGCGAGACCATCGTGCGGGCCCAGTCCACCGGCCGGAGCAGGTGGTTGCCCAGCTCCTGGCGGAGGTCGTTCAGGGAGGCGATGGCCTGCCCGGTCGCGTTGGCCAGGATCGGGAACTCGGGCATCTCGATCTGCAGCCGGTCCAGGACCGCCCGGAAGGCCGCGCCGGCCGCCTCCATCAGCGGCGAGTGCGCTGGCAGCGGCACGGTGAGGATGAGCGCCCTCCGTGCCCCCGCCGCCAGCGCCAGCCGCTGCGCCTCCTCGACCGCCCGGATCTCGCCCGACAGCACGAACTGGACGTCGGCGTTGCGGTTGGCCAGGTAGAGCTGACCCAGCCGCTGCGCGTCGGCCCGGATCGCCTCCACGCGCTCCTCGTCCAGGCCGACGATCGCGAGCATCCCGCCCGGCTGGGTCCGCGAGACCTCCTCCCCCATGATCCGGCCCCGCTCCTTGACCAGCAGCAGCCCGGTCTCCCAGGAGACCGCGCCGGCGGCGGCCAGAGCGGTGAACTCGCCGACCGAGTGGCCCGCCATCACCCTGACCTGCTCCATCCCGTAGCTCTCGCGCCAGATCTCGTACGCGGCCCAGCACACGGTCATCACGCAGGGCTGGATGTTCTCGGTCCGGTTCAGGTCCGCCTCCGGCCCCTCGAAGCAGAGCCGGCGGACGGGCATGCCCAGCACCTCCTCGGCCCGCTGGAACACCCGCTGCGCCGCCGGATAGCGGTCGTAGAGGCGCAGCCCCATGCCCGGCCGCTGCGCCCCCTGCCCGGGGAACAGCAGCGCGATCGGGCCGCTGAGCGTCACTCCCATTCGAGCAGGCAGGCGGCCCACGTCAGGCCCGAGCCGAAGCCGGCGATCAGGACCGTGTCGCCCTCGTGCAGGCGGTCCTGCTCCAGCGCGTCGTGGAGCGCCAGCGGAATCGTGGCGGTCGAGGTGTTGCCGTAACGGTCGATGTTGACCATCACCCGGTCCACCGGGAGCCCGATCCGCTGGGCGGCGCCCTCGATGATGCGGCGATTCGCCTGGTGCGGCACCCACAGGTCGATGTCGTCGATGGTCACGCCGGCGGCGTCGGCCACCGCGAACGCCTGGCGGATGAAGATGTCGGTCGCGAACCTGAAGACGTCGGGACCCTTCATGGCGAGGCTGGGGTTGGAGTCGCCGGCCGCGTAGGCGCCACGCGGGATGTCGCCGCACGTGATCTTGTCGTAGCCGCGGCCGTCGGCACCCAGGCACCAGCTGCGGAAGCCCGCGCCCCGGCGTGCCGGCTCGACCACCGCCGCGCCCGCTCCGTCGGCGAAGAGCACGCACGTGCCCCGGTCGGTCCAGTCGACCAGCCGCGAGAGCACCTCGGCCCCGATCACCAGGACGGTGTCCGCCCGTCCGCTCGCGACATAGGCGTCGGCCACCGACAGCGCGTAGGCGAAGCCGCTGCACGCGGCCAGCAGGTCCATCGCGCAGCAGCCGGGGATGCCGAGGTCGTTCTGAACGCGGCAGGCGATGCTCGGAAACGGACCGTCAGGGGTCGAGGTGGCGACCACGATCATGTCCACGTCCCGCGCCCGGGTCTCCGCCCTGTCCAGGGCCT
>DASYBH010000469.1:0-3417 GCA_036500885.1 Candidatus Dormiibacterota bacterium | reverse complement strand
TCGACGACGATCGCGGTGGTCAGCCCTTCGAGCAGGTCCACGTCCGGGCGGCTCAGGCTCGACATGAAGCCCTGGACGAAGGCGCTGTACGTCTCGTTGATCAGCCGTTGCGACTCGGCGGCGAGGGTGGCGAAGACGAGCGAGCTCTTGCCGGACCCCGAGACGCCGGTGAAGACCGTCAGCCGGCGCTTGGGGATCTCCACGCTCACGTTCTTCAGGTTGTTCTCGCGGGCCCCGTGCACCCGGATGAGATCGTGCGAGTCGGCGTGCATCGGGCCAGAGTAGCCCGCCCCCGGTGGTGGACGCTTCTCGATTCCTGACCGGTCGCGGCGCCGCCGAGCAAGCCCGCTTGTCGATAACTGCCCACCGGCCACGGGATGGCCGGCCACGGCCGAGCCCGCCGGCGGGGCGGTGACCGCGAGCGGCACGATGTCCTGGCAGCCACGAGCTCTCCCATTGACACAGACAGAGCGCCACGGATAATCCGCAGTAGCGGGTGTGGCCAGGCGCAACTGGCCGTCTCCGATCCAGTGTGGCTGCGATGACGCACGTCGTCAGCAAAGGGGTGTAATGGTGACTCGCACAGTGTGTGGATTCAGGCTGTCCTGGCCACGGCTGCTGTCACTGCTCGGGATGACCTTCCTGGTCCTCCTGGGCGTGGCGGTGGCGCCCGTGAGACCGGCATACGCGGTCTCGAACGTGCAGGTGTTCGTCGGCTACGCCGATGACGCTCGGGCGAACCCGACGCAGTTCCCGACGCCATGGGCCAACTCACCTGGCGTCGTCTTCGCCGGCTGTCACACGAGCTGCGTGTTCGACGCTGGCGCGGTGCGGTTCGTGAACAACACATCGCAGGCCGTCACCATCAGCTCGCTGGCGGTGAAGATCGGCCCCTCCTGCACGTTCAACTTCTGGCCGCCGAGCACCGTGCTGCAGTCCGGCCAGCAGCTCATCATCACGCAGACCCTGAGCTCGGCCAACGCCCTCTGCGTCAACGATGGCTCCTTCGACACGTCGGACATCGGCGTTCTCGCCAACTGTGCTCCGAACGGCATCGTCCCCGAGATCGACGCGACGATCGACGGGGTCGCCAACACGTTCATGGACACGGGCCAGGTGCTCAACACCGGCGGCGTGGACGCGGCCGGCTGCCCGCCGGTCAGCGGCAACGAGTCGCTGCAGTGGACGTCGGTCGGCAGCGTGGCCTGCCCCGGCGCGACGCTCACGCTGGCGCCGGCCAGCCAGACCCGGACCGTGGGGTCCATGGCGACGGAGACGGCCACCCTCCAGAACACCTGCGGCGTCGGCCTGCAGGGCGCCTCGATCGGCTTCGCCACCCAGCCCGGCAGCGTCAACCCCGTGGTCACCGGGAGCGCCACGACGGACGTCAACGGCAACGCCGTGTTCTCGTACACGAGCGCTGTGACGGGGACGGACACGCTGCAGGCGTCCACGTCCAACCCGGCCGGGACGATCACCTCGAACACGGCCACCGTGACGTGGGTCAAGACGGCGTCGCGGCTCAGCATCACCGGCGGCGCCACCACGAGCGACTTCAACGACCCGGCCACGGTGGCGGCCGTGCTCAGCGACAGCGGAGGGCCGCTGCCCGGCGAGCCGGTCACGTTCACGCTGAACGGGATCGAGACCTGCACGGGCACCACCGACTCGAACGGCTCGGCGTCCTGCTCGCTGACGCCCGCAGAGGCGGCGGGCACGTACCCGCTGGTCGCCAGCTTCGGGGGTGACGCGACCCACAACGGCACCGGTGCCACCGCCAGCTTCGTGGTCACGCTGGAGGAGACCACGCTGGCGTACACCGGCCCCGCCAGGGCCGCCAACGGACAGCCGCTGACGCTGTCGGGCGTGCTGAAGGAGGACGGCGCCACACCAATCGCGGGCCGGCCGGTGACGTTCACGATCGGCACCGGTGGCTCCGCCCAGTCGTGCACGGGCACGACCGCCGCCGGCGGGAGCGCCGCCTGCTCGATCGCTTCCGTCAACCAGCCGGCGTCCTCGACCACGGTGCCGGTCACCGCGGTGTTCGCCGGCGACGCGTTCTACAAGTCGGCCAGCGCGTCGGCCACGCTGAAGTTCCAGTTCATGACCGGGCGGGCGTTCGGCATCGAGTCGAGCGGCCTGGTCACCCTCTCGCCGACGCCCGACACGGGCCCGGTGGTCACCGCTGGCGCGACCACGGTGTCGCCGCCCTGCGTGGTCACCATCGCGGGCCTGATCACCGCGCACACGCTGTGCGCCAAGGTGGTGACGGCGGTCAATCCGGGCACCTCCACGGCGACGGCGTCGGTGCAGGACGCCACCATCGGCGTGCTGGGCGTGCCGGTCATCAAGATCGGGCTGGTGCAGTCCTCGTCCAAGACCACGTGCGCAAGCTCGACCGGCGACGTGACGATCAGCTCGATCTCCGTCGGGGGCGTGCCGGTCAACGTGAACCTCCACCCGGGCCCCAACACGACGGTCACGGTGCTGGGCGTCACGCTGGTGCTGAACGAGCAGTTCCCGGTGGCCGGGGCCGACCAGGGGCTGACGGTCAACGCGGTGCACGTCAGCGTCGCGGGTCTGCTCGACGTGATCGTCGCGTCGGCGACCAGCGACATCCACAACTGCTGATCTCGATCATCAGGCATGCGGACCGCCCGGCCGGGGGCCGGGCGGTCGTCGCCTGAGGCGCCGCCAGGCCCACCGGCACCCATGCGACTGATCAGGAATCGAGAAGCGGTCTCCGCCCGCGCCCACCTACCGTGATCGGCATGAACCTCAATGCGGTAAGTACCTCCGATACCCGAGGAGCCGACACGATGAGCGAACGCAGCTACCGACGACCGACGTGGTTCCGCGTCCATTTCTGGGACCCCCTCGCCCGTTTCATGATCCAGCGGGGCATGGCGCCTGGAGGCGGGAGTCAGGACGGCAGCGGCATGCGCGTCCTGGAGGTTCACGGCCGGAAGACCGGACAAGTGTATCGGCGCCCGGTGGCCATCGCGGCCGTGGACGGCCGGCGCTACATCGTTTCGTTGTGGGGCGAGTCCCAGTGGGCGCGCAACCTGCGCGCCGGCACGGAGGCGCGGCTGCAGGTTGGCCGCAGGGCCGAGCCGATCGATGCGCATGAGGTGGACGCCGGGGACGAGAAGGCGGACCTCATGCTCGCCGTCTCCCGCCAGTACCCATTCTTCGCGCGAGGCTACTTCAAGGTCGACCCCAGGAAGGTGACGCTGGAGCAGGCGCGCGAGCTGGCGGCGCGGTACCCGGTGTTCAGGATCGAGACCGCCGGTCGCCGGCCTTCTGAATGAGTTGCAGCAGGAGCCAGGAATAGGGGATTGAGGATCGGCTGGAGCGCGCGATCTGGCCCCTCCTCGCGTCGCGGGGGAGGGGCCAATCGAGGCCCGTCGAGCCCCG
>DASYBH010000468.1:0-7301 GCA_036500885.1 Candidatus Dormiibacterota bacterium | reverse complement strand
CTCGGCGCGATCGCGGCCGCCGCGGCGGGTGGAGCCCTGTTGTGGCAGACCGGCGACCTGTCCGCGGCTGAGTTCCTGTCCGCGTGGGCGCTGCTGCTCGGCATCGTGGCGCGGCTGCTGCTCGACCAGTGGAGCTACCTGGCATCCCTGCTGATCTCCTCGGTGGTGATGGCCGGGTTGACCTACCTGGTCTACTCCGTCCTGGCGGCGGTCGTGGACCCGCTGGGCCCGGTGGTCTGGTTCGGCACCATCGTGCTGCTGGTGCTGGAGCTGGCGGCGTTCCTGCTCACGCTCTCCTACGCGTTCGAGGTGCTGGACGTGCTCAGCCGGCGCCGCCGGCCCCAGCACCCGGCCGACCCGTACTACCTGCCGCTCGTCGCCATCCAGGTGCCGACCTACAACGAGCCCGTCGAGGTCGTCAGCCGGACGCTGGAGTCGCTGACCCAGCTGGACTATCCCCGGTACATGGTCCAGGTGGTCGACAACAACACCGCCGACGAGGTGGTGTGGCGGCCGCTGGAGGCGCTCTGCCAGCGCCTCGGTCCGCGCTTCCAGTTCATCCACCTGGCGCCCTGGCCCGGCTACAAGGCGGGCGCGCTCAACGAGGCCACGCGGCGCCTGCCGCGCGAGGTCGAGGTGGTCGGCATCGTGGACGCCGACTACGTGGTGGAGCCGGGGTTCCTCCGTGCCACGGTCGGCCACTTCGCCGACCCTCGCGTGGCGTTCGTGCAGACGCCGCAGAACTACCGGGACTGGGAGGACGACCCGTACCTGCGGGGCCTCTTCTACAGCTACCGGTACTTCTTCGACGTGACGATGCCGGCGCGCGCCCACCGCAACGCCATCATCTTCGCCGGCACCATGGGCCTGGTCCGGCGCTCGGTGCTGGACCTGATCGGCGGCTGGAGCACGGAGACGGTCACCGAGGACGCCGAGGCCAGCCTCCGGATGCTCGGCGCCGGGTACACCGGCGTGTACGTGCCCGAGGCCTACGGGGCGGGCCTGATGCCGCTGACCTTCGACGGGCTGAAGAAGCAGCGCTTCCGCTGGGCGCTCGGCGGGATCCAGATCCTGCGCATGCACTGGCGCGAGCTGCTGCCGCTGGCGCCCCACAGGCTGCGGCTGACGGCCGCCCAGCGCATCCACTACCTGCTGGGCAGCGTCCAGTGGTTCGGCGACCTGCTGACCGTCCTGTTCACGGTGCTGCTGCTGCTGACCGCCGCGCTCGCGGTGTTCCACCACCGGCTGCCGGTGCGCGAGATCGTCGGACCGGTCGCGCTGGTGCCGCTGATGTTCCTGGTGACCGGCGTCGGCCGCGCGCTGTGGGCGATCCGGGCGACCGCCGGGTGCAGCTTCGGCGACGCGGTGCGCTGCCTGCGCTGCTGGTTCGCGCTGAGCTGGGTGGTGTCGCTGGCCTGCCTGCGGGGCCTGGTGCGCCGCGAGGCCGCGTTCCTGCGCACGCCCAAGCGCAAGGAGGGGCGTTCGGTGTGGCAGGCCATCCGGGCATCGCAGGCCGAGTCGCTGATCGCGGCGCTGTCGGCCGCCGGCGCGGTCGCGATGGTGGTCAGCGCCCCCGCGCTGGCGACGATCGTGCTGGCCGTGCTGCTCGTGTGGCTGGCGCTCCTGTACTCCAGCGCTCCGTGGGCCAGCTTCTCGGCCGAGGGCATCCGCCTGACACCGCTGCGGGCAGCCTACAGGCGGTCGTCGCAGAGCACCGGAGACTGGCCCGAGCGGAGGGGACTGCCCACCGCGCTGCGCGTCGGACTGCCGCTCGCCTTCGCCGGGGCCGCGGTGGGCGCGCTGCTGCTCGCCTCCCCGTCCGCGCCCAACCAGACGCCGCCGCCCGCCGACCTGCCGCAGATCCAGCGGCAGGTGCCGCCGGTCGCCGCCGGGACGCCGGCGCCGGCTCCCACGAGGACGGCGACTCCCACTCCCACACCGGCGGCGCCCGCGACTCCGACCGCGACTCCGACGGCGGCCCCCACGCCGGTCCCGACCGCGACGCCGTCGCGGACCCCGCAGCCCGGTCCCAGCACCTCGTCGCCGAGCCCGCCCCGAGCGACGCCGTAGTTTCCGCGGCTCCCCTATCCTGTCGCTGCGCGGTCCTCGCGACGCCCATCAAGACGCCCATCAAGGAGGATGGCCAATGGCCAGCTTCGACCAGGACATCAGGCCCATGTTCCGCGAGTTCGACCGGACCGAGATGGAGTGGGCCTTCGACCTCTGGAGCTACGAAGACGTCAGGGAAAACGGGGAGGCGATCCTGGAGCGGCTCGAGGCCGGCGACATGCCCTGCGATGGGGGCTGGTCGGACGAGAACATCGAGAAGTTCCGGGCATGGATCAGGGAGGGCATGCCGGCGTAGTCGTCCGGCGGCCCTGCGTCGTGGGTCGCGCGGGATCTGCGGCGCATACCCTCTCGGTATGGAAGACGTCCTCTACGAAGTCGACCGCGGGCTGGCCTGGGTCACGATCAACCGGCCGGAGCGCTACAACGCCTTTCGCGGCCGCACCGTCGACGAGCTGATCCACGCCTTCAAGCTGGCATGGGCCGACCGCTCCGTCGGGGTCGTCGCCCTGACCGGGGCTGGGGACCGCGCCTTCTGCGCCGGAGGCGACCAGAAGCAGCGCCAGGAGACCGGCGACTACGGTCCCACCGAGACGGGCATCTTCGAGGTCGAGACGCTCCACCGCGTCATCCGGGACATCCCCAAGCCGGTGATCGCCGCCGTCAACGGCGTGGCCATCGGCGGCGGCCACGTCCTCCAGGTGCTGTGCGACCTGACGATCGCGTCCGAGCACGCCACGTTCGGCCAGGCCGGGCCCAGGGTGGGCAGCTTCGACGCCGGCTTCGGCACCGCCTACCTCGCGCGCATCCTCGGCGAGAAGCGGGCGCGCGAGGTCTGGTACCTGTGCCGCCAGTACAGCGCCGGGACCATGGAGCGCTGGGGCCTCGTCAACGCGGTGGTGCCCGCCGGCCAGCTGCGGGACGAGGTGCGGCGCTGGGCGGACGAGATCCTGGAGAAGAGCCCGACCGCCATCAGGGTCCTCAAGCACTCGTTCAACGCGGACAGCGAGTCGATCGCCGGCCTGGGCACGCTCTCCTTCGACACGCTCGACCTCTTCATCCGGAGCGACGAGGCGAAGGAGGGAGGACGCGCGTTCACGGAGAAGCGCGCGCCGGACTTCTCCCCGTACCGCTGACCGTCACGGCGCCTCGCAGGCCGACAGCGCCGGCGGCGCCTCGCTGGCGTACTCCACCAGCCGGGTCAGGTCGGCCAGGCTGATCGCCTGCGCGGCGTCCGACCACGCCACCGCGGGTGAGGGGTGCGCCTCCACGAGCAGGCCGTTCGCGCCGACCGCCAGCGCCGCTCGCGCCAGGGCCGGCACCCACTCCCGCCGCCCGGCCGCGTGGCTCGGATCCACGATGATCGGCAGGTCGCTCAGCTCGCCCGCCACCACCACCGCGCTCAGGTCGAGGGTGTTGCGGGTCCGCGTCTCGAACGTCCGGATGCCACGCTCGCACAGCACCACGTCATCGTTGCCGCGCCGCCGGATGTACTCCGAGGACGCGATCCACTCGTCGATCGTCGCCGAGAAGCCGCGTTTCAGGATCACCGGCCGCCCCAGGTCGCCAAGGGCCTCCAGCAGCCGGTAGTTCTGCATGTTCCGCGTGCCGACCTGAAAGCCGTCCACGTGGTCGCCGATCGCCTCCGCGTCCTCGGCGCACAGCACCTCGGAGATCAGCGGCAGGCCGGTCCGGCTTCGCGCCTCGGCCAGCAGGGGCAGCGCCTCCAGGCCCATGCCCTGGAAGCTGTCGGGGTGCGTGCGAGGTTTGAACACGCCCGCGCGCAGGCCGCCGACGCCGGTGCGGGCAAGGGCCTCCGCCTGTTCCACGTAGCCCGGCTCGACGGAGCAGGGGCCGGCGATGATCGCCGGGCGCGCTTCGCCGATGATCAGGGTCCCGATGCGAACGGTGCGCCGGCACTCGACTCCGGCGCTCTCCAACTCGACCATGTTCTCGTCTCCTCTGTGCTCTGCACCCTGGCGGGGGGGACCCTGCCGGCGGGTGGAGCGGGGACGAGAGGGTGCGCTACTCCGTCCGGCTCCGGCCTCCCGCCGGCCCGGTAAAGAAGAAGTAGTAGCGCCAGTTGCTGGATCCGCTGAACACGGTGACGCCAGCTTAGCATCCGCCGGCCCAGAAGGAAACGCACCCAGTTGTAGGGCTGTAACGCCGCCGTCAGCCGGAGGTGCCACCATGGAGTTGATATGGTCAGGGCTGTCGCGGTCCTCCGCGTGTTCTGGGGGCTCGTCTACTTCACCAACGGGCTGGCCAAGGTCGTGCCCGGGATCGGGCACCTGCCCGGCGGCTTCTATCTCATCGACAGCGCCGGCGCCAGGAACATCCTCGCCAGCGACGTCCGGCACCACCCGGTCGCGCTCTACCACGACCTGGTCTTCAACGTGCTGCTGCCCAACTGGGGCGTGGTCGGGCCCATGGTGGGCGTGACCGAGATGGTGGCCGGCGCCTCGCTGATCCTGGGGCTGGCCGGAGGCCTCGGTGCGCTCCTCGCCGCGCTGCTGGCGCTGCACCTCCAGTTCGCCACGTTCTTCACCGGCGGTTGGGTCTACGAGTACGCCGTGGAGTGGGTCACCCTGCTCTGCCTCGCCGCGATGCGGCCAGGGCGGTTCTACGGGCTCGACGGTCTCCGCCGGCCCAGGGGGCGCACGGCGCCGGAGTTCACGTGACGCCCGCCACTCCGCGGGAGGTCTACATCGAGCCGACCAACCGCTGCAACGAGCTGTGTCAGACGTGCCCGCGCACCTTCATGCAGCGGGAGCCCGAGGCCGACCTGGACCTGGAGCGCTTCGTGCGCATCCTCGACCAGTTTCCCGGCGTCGAACGCGTGGTCCTCCACGGGGTCGGCGAGCCGCTGCTGGCCAGGGACCTGCCGCTGATGGTGGCGGAGGCCAACCGGCGCGGCGCGCGCGTCCTGTTCAACACGAACGCCCTCGCGCTGCACCGGCGACTGGCCGAGCAGCTGATCGAGGCCGGCCTGGACCAGCTGCGCATCAGCATGGACGCTGCGGACCCCCGCACGTACCGTGCCATCCGCGGCGTCGACGGCTACGCCAGGGCGATGCGCCGCACTGCCGATTTCTGCGCCCTGCTGCGTGAGCGCGGCGCTGAGCGGCCCCGCGTGTCCCTGTTCTTCATGGCCATGCGCGAGAACCTGGGCGAGCTGCCCGCGGTGATCGAGCGCGCCGGGGAGATGGGCGTGCACCAGGTCGTGCTGCAGCGGCTGGTCTACTTCGGCGTCGGGCTGGCCGTCGGCGGTCAGTCGGTGATGGGCGACCCCGACCAGGAGTGGTTGGACCGCTGCGACGAGGCCGCCGCCCGCGCGGGCGTCGAGCTGGTGGGCACCGGCCGCAAGGGGCCTGGCGATGCCCTGCGCGCGGTCGACCAGCGGCGGCCGTGGTCGGGCTGCACCCGGCCCTGGCGCTCGACGTACGTGACGGCGAACGGCAACGTGCTGCCCTGCTGCATCGCTCCGTTCGCGACGGAGGACTACGACGGCATCGTGCTCGGCAACGTGTTCGAGCGCCCGATCTCCGAGATCTGGAGCGGCGAGGCGTACGAGGAGTTCCGGCGCGCCCATGCGTCGGACGACCCACCGGAGCCGTGCCGTGGCTGCGGCACCCGGTGGATGTACTGACGCCGGCGGCCGGCGAGCGCGCGGTCACTCGCACGCTGCCGCCCGCCGCTCTACCGGTGGCGGTGGGCGGACTCGCCGCCGGGCTGTTCGCGTGGAGCCTGCTGCGCCGCTCAGACGTCCTGCTGCTCCACGCCTACGACAGCGCCTTCTTCCAGCAGGTCGTCTGGAACGCCGGCCACGGCCGCGGCTTCTCCAGCGGGTTCTTTCCGGCGAGCCTCCTGGGCCTCCACTTCGAGCCCCTGCTCGCCGTGCCAGCGCTGCTGGAGCTGGCCTGGCCGGACGTAACGCTCCTGGGCCTGCTGCAGGCCGTCGCCCTCGGCGCCGCCGCGCCGGCGGCATACCTGCTGCTCGACGCGCTGCTCCCCGGCCGCCGGCTGCTGGCGGCCGTGCTGGCGGCACCGGTGCCGCTCTGGGCCGAGGTCCAGCAGGCCGCTCGGGCCGACTTCCACACCGAGTCGCTGGCGCTGCCCCTGGTGCTGCTCGCCGGCTGGGCCGGCCTCCGGGGCCGGACGCTCGCCTGCTGGGCGCTGGCCCTCGCCGCGCTCGCGGCGAAGGAGGACCAGGCGTACGCGGTGGCGGTGGTCGGAGCGCTGCTGCTCCTCCACGGCCCGTCGCGACGGCACGGCGCGGCACTGGTGGGGGTGGCGGTGGCCTGGGGCGCGGCCGCCGAATGGGTGGTGATGCCCGCCCTGCGCGGCGGCGTCACCAGCCAGACCGACTCGTACTACCGGTGGCTGCACACGGCGGGCCCGGCGCAGGTGGCCGGCGCGCTGGCAGTCCCCGCCGGCTGGCTCGCCTTCGGCGGCCTCGTCGCCGGCCTGGCCGCGCTGCCGCTGCTGCGGCCGGCCTGGCTGGCGCTGGCCCTGCCGCCGCTGGTCGCCGACCTGCTGAGCGCCCACCACCCGCAGCCCGAGCTCCGCTACCAGTACGGACTGCCGCTGGTGGTGCCGGTGCTGGTCGCGGCCGCGCTCAGCGCCCGCCGCCTGCCCGCGGACCTGCCGGTCACGGCCGTGGGACTGCTGGCGCTGCCGGCGCTCGCCGTGGGCCTGGCCACCGGGCCGATCGTCACCGAGCGGCTGGACGCGGCCCCGGCGCTCGCCCGGCTGCGAGCGTGCACCGCCGCGCTGCCGCCGCTCGCGGCCGTGGCCGCCGACGACGCCATCGCACCGGCGCTGGCGTCGCGGCCGGTCCTCCGCATGCTGGCCGACGCACGGGCCGGCGACTACGTGGTCGTCGACCGTGCCGGCCGCCAGCCGGACTATGTCCCGCAGCCCGAGCGCGACCGGGTGCTCGCGGCGCTGCCTGCCCAGCATCGCGGCCTGCTCTGTGACGACGGCCGCTTCCAGCTGTGGAGCCCCGCCGGAGGTACGAACTGATGAGTGAGCACTGCCTGGCGGCCGTCGTGCCCGCCTGGAACGAGGAGGCCGCCATCGCGGACGTGGTGCGGGGCCTGCGTGCGGCCGGGGCCTGCTGCGTGGCCGTGGTGGATGCCGGTTCGACGGACGCCACGCAGCGGCTGGCGAGGGAGGCGGGCGCCCTTGTGCTCGAGGAGCGCCGGCGCGGCTACGGCCTGGCCTGCCAGGCC
>DASYBH010000467.1:0-7775 GCA_036500885.1 Candidatus Dormiibacterota bacterium | reverse complement strand
GCGGTTCGCCTCCTCGAGGCAGGCCTCGGGCGCGAACGTGTGTCGGAGGTGGCGAGTGAGCGTGGCCAGCCGGAAGGGGTCGACGCGCTGTGCCACCTGCACCAGTGCGGGCTCCGCTTCCTGGAGCACCTCGGGGCCTGCATCCTCGACCGTGCGGGTGATGACCGCGGCGTGCTGGAAGCTGACCTCGCCCGCGGCGAAGGCCCGCTGGGCCTCAGGCAGCTGGTCGAGCTGCCGGGCGACGCGAACCTGCTCGGAAGCCGCGTTGGGCGAGAGCCTGGCCTCGCGGCGAAGCCAGGAGGCGGCGGAGTGAGCGTCGAAGGCGGCGTAACCCTGCGTGCTGTCGAAGACGGCCACGTGCCGGGCGATCTCGGAATCGAGGCGGTTGCGAAGAGTGAACAGGTCGCGGAGCCGCTGCCCAAGTGCAGTGGACGGCAGGGCGACGGGGTCCTCGCCGCGAAGCCGGTCGAGTCCATCGCCCACGACATCGAGCGGATCCACTGTCGTCCAGAGCGTCTCCGCCGCCACAGAACACATGTTCCCATCGTAGCGCTGCTCTGGGCTGAGTCAACCTATCCTGTTAACGAGGTGGCAGACTGCTCGATCGGCGCGCGCTGCGCGCATCTGGAGGCTGGGCACATGACGGAGAGTCCGTACGAGCGCGGCATGGAGGTCAGGCGGGCGGTGCTCGGCGACGCGCACGTCGACCGCGCGGAGGCGGCGCGCAGCCCGCTGACGGACGACTTCCAGGACTTCCTGACCCGCTATGCCTGGGGCGAGGTGTGGACCCGCCCGGGGCTCGACCGGCGCACGCGGAGCTGCATCACCGTGGCGATGCTGGTCGCCCTCAACCGCACGGAGGAGCTGGCGATGCACCTTCGCGGAGCGCTGAGGAACGGCGTCACGGTCGACGAGCTGCGGGAGGTGCTGCTCCAGACGGCCGTGTACTGCGGCGTGCCCGCGGCCAACACCGCATTTCGCGTCGCGAGCGAGGTGCTGAGCTGAGGCGGCTCGAGGAGCGCGTCACCGCGGCGGCGGAGGCGGCTCTGGAACAGCAGAAGTTCGTCAGCCCGATCGACGTCCTGACCGGGATCGGCTGGCTCCCATCCTCCGCCGTCGACGTGTGGCGGCAGGGCCGCCTCGCCGACCTCGAGGAGAGCGCGGCGGTCGATCCGGCCAGGCTCTCGGCCGCCGTCGGGATCCTCCAGGGCTGGGCGCGGGAGCGCGGCCTGCAGCCGAGCGAGACCGCCTACGTCGCCTCGACGCGGGACCGGCGGCCGCTGCGGTTCAGCGGTGCCGCAGCGGCGGCCGTCGAACGCGCCTACCGCACGCACTGGGTGTCGCCGGAGCTGTCGGAGAGGCGGCGCGAACAGCTGGCCGAGCGGCAGAGCCGGCCGCCCGACCTGGTTGCGATCATGCCGCTCAAGGACTGGACCTGCTCGCTGTGCGGAGGTACGGGCGCCCTGCTGCTGATGGAGGACTCCGGCCCGGTCTGCCTGACGTGCGCCGAGATGGACCACCTCGTCCTCCTGCCCGCCGGTGACGCCGCGCTGAGCCGGCGCGCGAAACGCGCCAGCAGGCTCTCGGCGGTGGTGGTGCGCTTCAGCCGGACGCGAAAGCGATACGAACGGCAGGGGATCCTCGTCGAGGAGGCGGCGCTCGAGCGCGCAGAGGCTGAGTGCCTGGCCGACGAGGAGGCTCGCGCGCGCCGCCGGCTCCGGGAGGGCGCCCGCCGGGAGGATGAGGACGTGGACTTCCAGGCCGCGATGGCGCGCGAGATCACGCGCCTGCTGCCCGGCTGTCCTCCCGAGCGGGCGGAGGCCATCGCCCGCCACGCCGGCGCCAGGAGCAGCGGCCGGGTCGGCCGGAGCGCCGCCGGGCGGGCCCTGGACCCCGAGGCCGTGCTGCTGGCGGTCGTGGCATCCGTCCGTCACGAGGACACGCCCTACGACGGGCTCCTGATGGCGGGCACCCCGCGCGCCGAGGCGAGGGAGCAGGTCCGGACCGAGGTGGACCGGGTCCTGGACCGGTGGCGGCGGGGGGACTCCGCGTAGATGCCCGTCCTGGAGGCCGGCGTCCACCGGCGCGCCGCCTACGAGGACGGGCGGACCTTCGGCGCCGGCGGCGCCTACGAGCGGGTGGACGGCGTGGTCCAGTTCGCGGTCGACCCGGACGCGCCCGAGAACGCCGGCATCACCGACCTGCGCCTGGCGCCCCGCGACGGGAGCGGCCGCGTCCGGTTCGCGGCCGACTTCTGCATCCTGCGGCCGGCCGACCCGGCCAGGGCATCGGGCCGGCTGCTGTTCCACGTCGCCAACCGGGGCCGGTACGGCGTCCTGCCGTTCAGCGTTCCGACCGCTCCCCCGGCGATGGCGATCACCGAGCGCATCGACCCCGGCGACGCGTTCCTCCTGCGGCGCGGCTGGACGATCGCCTGGTGCGGGTGGCAGTGGGACGTCCTGCGGCGGCCCGGGCTGCTGGGTCTCCTCGCGCCCGAGGCGGTGCGGCCCGAGGGCGACCGGGACGGCCAGGTCCTCGTCCAGTTCCAGCCCCACGTCCGCGCGGCGCGCCACGGGCTCGACCACTGGCCGCTCGATCCACCGCCCGGGCTGCCCGACCAGGGCCACCGCCCGAACCCACCGCGCGACCGGGACGACCCCTCCGCGGTCCTGTGCGTGCGCGACTGGCCCAACGGACCGGCGGCCGAGCTGCCGCGCGCCAGCTGGCGCCTCGACGACGCGTCGGTGTGGCTGGAGGGCGGATTCGAGCCAGGCCGCGTCTACGAGCTGCGCTACCGGCCGCGCGACTGCCCCGTCGCCGGGGCCGGCCTGCTGGCCGTGCGCGATTTCGTCTCCTGGCTCCGCGGAAAGGAAGACGACCTGCCCCACCTGACCCCCCGGCAGATGAAGGGGGGGAGTCAGGAGGGCGGCATCGAGCGCGCCTTCGCGTTCGGCGTCTCCCAGAGCGGGCGCTTCCTGCGCGAGCTCCTGTTCCACGGCCTCAACCTCGACGAGGCGGGCCGGATCGTGTTCGACGGCGTCCTGGTGCACGTGGCCGGCGCCAGGCGCGGGGAGTTCAACCAGCGCTTCGGTCAGCCGTCCGTCCAGCATTCGCCGAGCCTCGGCCACCTGCCGCCGTTCGCGGACGCGCACCTGCTGCGCCGGCAGCGCGAGCTGGGCGGCGTCCCGCGCGTCCTCTCGGTCAACACGTCGTCGGAGTACTGGCGCAGCGAGGCGTCGCTGTGCCACGACGGCGTCGAGCTGCCCGAGGAGGCCCGCTCCTACCTCTTCGCCGGCTGCCAGCACTCGTCGGGCGCGCCTCCCCCGGCGCGCACCCCCCCGACCACGCCGTGGGCCCAGCCCGCCAACGGCCTGACCACCGTGGACTATCTGCCCCTGCTGCGGGCCGCGCTGGTCAACCTCGACCGCTGGGTGAGCGACGGGGTCGAGCCGCCGCCGAGCGCCGTGCCGGATCGCGCGGCCGGCACCGCGGCCGAGCGCGCCGAGGTGCTGGAGCGGTTCTCGGCCGTCCCCGGGGTCGTGCTCCCACGCCGCGACCACCTCCCCACGCTGCGGCGCCTGGACCTCGGCGAGCGGACCGCGGATGGGATCGTTCGCCTCCCGGCCGCGGCCGGCGAGCCGTACCGCTGCTTCGTCAGCTCGGTCGACGGCGACCTCAACGAGGAGGCGGGCATCCGGCTCCCCGACCTGACGGTGCCGCTCGCCTCGCACACCGGCTGGAACCCGCGCCGCCCCGAGTCCGGGGGCGAGGGCCAGCTGCTCGACATGCTGGGCTCGACGATCCCGCTGCCGCGCAGCCGGGAGGAGCGCGAGCGCACCGGCGACCCACGCCGGTCCATCGCCGAGCGGTACGCCGGGCGGGACGACTTTCTCCGGCAGGTCCGCGGGGCGGCCGAGCGGCTGGTGGCAGAGCGCCACCTCCTGGCCGAGGACGTCGAGCTCGTGATGGCTCGGGCCGGCCTGGCCTACGACACGTTCACAGGCGGGAGCGCTGACCGGTAGCCTTGCGCGCGCGGGCTGGTCGCCCTACCATCGGTGACAGCGCTTACATCATCTGAGTGGTTCGCCTGGTGATGAAGCTGTAGTTGCGGGTGCAGGAAGGAGGGGAAGCGCATGACCCCACAGGGCGATGCGGCGGCGCGACCGGCGGTCCGCAGCCTGGTGCCGGCGCGGATGGACCGGCTGCCGTGGAAGCGGTTTCACTGGCGGGTGATCCTCGGTCTCGGCTCCGCGTGGATCCTGGACGGCCTGGAGATCCAGATCGTCGCCACCGTGGGCACGGTGCTCCAGGACAGGGCCACGCTCCACCTGACGGCGGCGGACGTCGGCCTGACGGGGTCCGTGTATCTCTTCGGCGAGGTGGTCGGCGCCCTGGTCTTCGGGCGCATCACCGACCTGGTGGGACGGAAGAAGCTGTTCATCGCGACGCTGGCGCTCTACCTGGTCGCCAGCGGGTTGGCGGCCCTGTCCTTCAACCTGTGGTTCCTGCTCATCTGCCGGTTCTTCGCCGGCACGGGCATCGGCGGCGAGTACACGGCCATCAACTCGGCCATCGACGAGCTGATCCCGTCCCACTACCGGGGCCGCGCCGACATCGCCGTCAACGGCACCTACTGGGCCGGCGCGATGATCGGCGCGGCCGCGTCGATCCTGCTGCTGAACCCGAACCTGCTGCCGGTCAACGCCGGCTGGCGCCTCGGCTTCCTCATCGGCCCGGTGCTGGGCGTGCTGATCATCTACGTGCGCCGCGTGCTGCCGGAGAGCCCGCGCTGGCTGATGACGCACGGCCGCGCGGAGGAGGCCGAGCGGATCGTCCACCAGATCGAGGAGGAGGCGCGGCGCCAGGGCGCGAAGCTCGAGCCGGTGCCGGAGAGCCGGGCGATCGAGGTCACCGGCCGGGGTGTCGTCTCGTACGTCCAGATCGCCAGGACGATGCTGCGGGACTACCGGTCGCGCTCGTTCCTGGGCTTCTCGATGATGGTGACGCAGGCGTTCCTCTACAACGCCATCTTCTTCACGTACGCGCTGGTGCTGGCGAACTTCTACCACATCCCCGCCGGCCGCATCGGGTACTACTTCTTCCCCTTCGCGGCGGGGAACCTGCTGGGCCCCCTCCTGCTCGGTCACCTGTTCGACACGATCGGCCGGCGCAGGATGATCATGCTCACGTACTGCGTCTCGGCGATCCTGCTGGCGATCTCGGGGCAGTTGTTCGGCGCCGGCCTGCTCACCGCCACCACGCAGACGATCCTGTGGTGCCTGATCTTCTTCCTGGCGTCAGCAGGCGCGTCGTCGGCCTACCTGACGGTCAGCGAGATCTTCCCGCTGGAGCTGCGGGGCCAGGCGATCTCCTTCTTCTTCGCCATCTCGCAGCTGGCTGGCGGCGTGGCGGCGCCGGCGCTCTTCGGCGCCCTGATCGGCAACGGCACCAACCGCGGGCCGCTGACCATCGGCTACTACGTCGGGGCGCTGGTCATGTTCGCCGGCGGGGTGATCGCGTGGTTCTTCGGAGTGGACGCCGAGCGGCGATCGCTCGAGGATGTCGCCGCACCGCTGTCGGCGGTGCCACGAAACGTGGGCACCACCCGTGCCACGGCCAGCGTCAGGCGCGATCCGAGGTCGGGCCAACCTCCGGATTGGCGATGAGCAGGTCGCGCGTCGCGAAGAGCGCCGCCTCCAGCGAGCGGCGCACGTAGCCGAGAACGCCCTCGGCCGTCCAGAGGAGACCGCCGCCCGCCACCAGCACGTCCTCGATCCAGCGGGCCGGAACGCCCTGCCGCTCCCAGTCCTCAATGATCGGAGTCGGGACGCCGGCCACCTGCCACTCCGCCAGCCGGTACGGCACCTCGTCCTCGCCCTCGGGCTGACCCGTGCGCAGCTCAGCCACGCGATAGCTGGCGCGCGCCCACTCCTCGTGCGTCAGCCGCAGGAGGTCGAGCTGGTCGGACCGCTGGTTGCGCATCCCCTCGGCGTCGTCGGCGAGCCGGGCGCCCAGCCACCGGCCCTCGGCTTCCGCGACCGCCTCGTGGAGCGCCACCAGGAACTCGAGCCCGATCACGGCCTCCACGACCACGCGGTCGGCCCAGCTCAGCTCGCCGCTGACGACCTCCTCGACGGCCAGCCGGCGCGGCCAGCTGACCCGCGCCCCGAACTCCCGGTCGGGGCTGGGGGGCCCGGCGACCAGGTCGTGGATGCGATCGGCGATTCCCCGCCGGCCCCGCGTGGCGCCGGCGCCGAAGATGCGATAGGCAAGGTCGGTGGCCATGTCCGACGGCTGGCTCGCCGCCCTGACCAGCAGCGCGATGCCGGCGCCGCGCAGCGCCGCCTCCGCCCGCCACCAGTTGCGCTTGCGCGGCGAGATCAGGACCGGAACGGGCTCGGGGAGGCGGGACCGCAGCCGGTAGCGGTTGCCGAACTCGTCCTCCAGGTTGAGGTGCAGCTCGTAGCCGAATCGGCGCACGTAGTCCTCGCCGCCGAGGGGCGCGCCCCACGAGGCCCACTCCCAGGACTGGACGGGCCGGCAGAGAACGCTGGCCGCGCTCTGGGCCGCCACCTCCGGCGACGCCAGGGTCACGTCCTCGATCCAGCGGCTCGCGCCGTCGGGCCCGGTCTCCTCGAAGGCCGCCCTGGTGACGCGCACGGCGGCCGCGCCGAGGTTGGTCAGCTCGCCGCCGGCCCGATAGGCGCAGCGCCAGTAGCAGCTGCGCTGCGGCTCCGGCCAGCGCCACGCCCACCAGCCGGCGACGTCGGGGGTGGTGACCGTGAGCGTCACCTGCTGGCAGACCGCGCCGTGCGCGCCCAGCGCCTTGAACGTCAGGCGCTTGGTGCCGATCTCGTACAGCGCCTTCGCGCCCGTCGTTCCGGCCGGCGGCCGCACGCGAGCGGCGGTACCCGCGACAAGGTCCGGCAGGTGCAGGGTGTCGAGCAGGTGCCCGCCAACTGACACCTCGACCCATCCGTCCTCCACCGGGGCCTGCGCCAGACAGCTCACCTGGAGCGGCTCGCCCGGCTGCAGCGGACCACCGACGAAGAAGCGGAGCGGTCCCGAGGCCGGCTCGTGCCGCCCGCTCCGGAACAGCCGCACGAGGTTGTCGAGCTGGCCGGGATCGTCCCACTCCCGCTCACCGATTGCCACTCTGTCAGTCTCCAAGGGAGCGCCAACCATACACGGTCGCGTACTGCGAACCGCCGACAGAACTACGCGGCCGGCGCTCAGACGGCGTCCCGCTCGGCGGCTGCGCGGAGCGCGTCCACGAGCCTCCAGACGGACGACGACGGGTTGTCGGTGACCTCGCCGCCGCACCGCTCGTGGTTCTCGACCAGCCAGCATGCGCGGCGCCGAGCGTCGTGGTACCGCGGAAGGAGCTCTGCTGCCGGGAGCCTCTTGTCGTAGGTGGGGAGATGCGTCTTCAGCAGGGTGCGGGCCTGCTGGCGTCCAAGGTGGGCGCGGTGGTCCCGGAAGTGCAGGAGGGCCCACAGCTCGAAGGATGGATTCGAGACCGCGAGCTCGATGCCGTTCCCCCTTGCCTGGTCGACCGCCGCTGCCACGTCGGGATGCTCGTCGACGTCGAAGATGCACCAGACTTGGTCGTAGGCGAGGCTGTCATCCTGCTGGCGGCTCGCCGCTCGCCGGGCCTCCCTCAGCCTGGCAGCCGCCACCGCGACCAGCGACCTCGGCACACCGTGCTCGCCGGCGATCTCGATGTCCACGAGCGTCGTTCGCAGCTCCGTCCTCCAGTCCTCGAAGTACCCCGC
>DASYBH010000466.1:0-8568 GCA_036500885.1 Candidatus Dormiibacterota bacterium | reverse complement strand
CTCATTGTGGCTATGGACACGGGGAAACATCTGACGTCTTGACCACCGCCCCGGGGGTCCTATTCTGAAACTTCAACAGCACACACCCGAGCTGCCGACCGTTCGGACCGAGAACGACCCAGGGGTTCGCCACGTTGTTATCGACAGCGACCGCCTGTGTGCTACCTCCAGGTGCAAGGTGAACGACCGCGTGCTTATCGCTGCATGTGTCCCCGCACTGTTCGAGGGTTACTGGGTAGCTCAGGTCATTCTGGATGCTCACCGGAAACGTTGCGTCGGCTGGGTCGGTCCAGTGGAAGACGGTGACTCCAATAACGCCAAGAGCCAGCCACAGAAGAAGGACACCCAGGATGCCTATTCCGATCGCCATGAAGATGACCTTGGCCTTGCCGGTGGCGGACTTACGGCTTACCATTGCCAGTCAAGACCATCGGTTGACCTCCAACCAGGAAGATAGACGTTATCGACTGGATCGAATCCGCGGGGCCCCGTCGTGCGGTCGCAATTCATTCTCCGAGCGTGCCCCGGGTCGCGCAGGTCTTGGTCGAATCAGATCCGGACCCGGACTCAACGGCCGACATGGCCGAACAGGAATGACGACAGGCTCCCGAATGCCGTCAGCGTCCCGCTCAGGACGACAAACAGCGAGAACATCACGACTCCGAAGATCGGTGCGGCTGGTCCCTGAATCCGGTTGCCGAGCCTGTCCGCAGTGGCCCAGACCATCGCGGCCAGGAAAGCGAGCATGTAGGCCAGCATGGGAGCGAAGAACAGGCTCGTCGGCGCGCCGATGGCGTACGACAGGGCCGCCGGCAGGAGGAGTGCGACAGCCAGAGCCTGCAGAGCTATGATCCGGATCAGGAGCGTCGGATAGCGTCCTCGGAACAGGAGCCCGACCACGCCCCGGCGGGTCCCGCCCAAGCGGGACCCGTGATTCGCAAGGCCACGCATCCAACCGCGCAGGTCGACGACCACGCCCAGCGAGAGGCACGCCGCTACTGCGCCCAGCGCAGCCAGCGGTATCAACGCCACGACTCCAGCGGTCAACACGCAGCTCCCGACACTCCGTAGCGGTTCGACAGCGCGAATTCGACGCAGGTCGTCGTATCGTACGAGCTCCCTGAGGCCCCGACGCCAGCACCGAAGGGGGCGAAGCGAGGTGACACGGCCACGTCGTAGATGCCGCGGCCCGGGGTCCGGATCAGCACGACGAATTCTGGCACGTACAGCACGGGGACCTGCAGCGCCTGCGCATACCGGGCTGGGTCGCGGTCGTTGATGAGGAGGGTTGCGCCCAGGTGCAGGGCGGTGAGCGCGCCCGGATCTGACGAAGCGACCCCCCCTCCGGCCGCTGGGGCGGCCACCTCCCCCGCAGGGGGGGAGGGGCCAGCACGCCCCGCGGCTGACCGGACAAGGGGGGGGGGCCAGAACACGCCGCCCTGCGGCTGAGCGAGAAAGGGCGATGCGAATCGACAGGCGTCGATTCGCATCGTCAGCTCGATTCCAGCAGGTCTCGGTGGACCTGCTCCCCCCCTCACCGCACGCGAAGCGCGGTGTACACACTCCACACCGCCAGTGGGCGGTGGTACATCGATGCTCTGAACTCGCGTTCCTCCGTCCACGCCTCCGGCGTTCGGAACCACAGCCCGCTGTCCTCGTAAAGGGTTGTGTTCAGCGCCTCTCCCAGGCGCCACGCATCCTCGTCGCGGCCCAGGAGGAGCGCGAGCGACGCCAGGCCCCAGCCGACGCCGATCCAGACCTCGTCAGCCTGCTCCGTGCCGACGGGCCCGCCGTCCGGCGACCGGCCGTTGACCGGCCCCAGGCGGCCCCCGGCGAACCCGTGGAAGTTGGACTCCAGCACCGTCTGAAGCGCGCGCTCCGCACGCCCCTCCGGGTGCGGCTCCGGCAGGCCCAGCAGTCTCGCGTACCAGGTGCCGGCGAGCTGGTCCGCCATCACCACGTCGGATGCGGGGCCGCCGCCCGAGTCGTAACGGTAGTAGGAGCCGGTCCAGAGGCGCTCCTCCAGCACCCTCTGCCCCCGCGCGCGCAGGCCGGCCAGACGCTCCGCCTCCCCGTGCTCCCCGGCATGGCTCGCCAGCCACTCACCGGCGGCCAGGCAGGCCAGCCACAGGTCGCCGCAGTACGCGCTCACGCCGTGCATGGGCCACGTGTCGTACGTCTGGTCGGGCACGCCGTCGTGGTCCGGCAGCCCGTCGCCGTCCTCGTCGAACGCCTCGACCACCCTGATGGCCGCGAGGCAGGCCGGCCACGCCTCGGCCGCGAGCCCGTCATCAGCGTCACCGAGCAGGCGCAGGTCGCGCACCACCTGCAGCACCAGCTTGGGGTTCAGGTCGCGCCACACCCCGCTGTCCTGCAGCACGTACGCGTTGACCTGGCGGAATGGCTCCTGCAGCGGCCCGCCGAGGTCGTGGGGAGCCGCGTTCCGCCGCTTGCGCACGGCCTTGCGACCCGCCCACTCGGTCACGATCGGCTCGCTGTCCTCGTCGGGAACGGTGCGCAGGTAGTCGCGCATCACCAGGCGCTCCAGGCGCGGCCACAGCTCGAGCACCGCGAACGAGCTGTAGTAGCGTACGTCCAGCGTCTCGTAGTAGCGGTAGTCAACGCTCTCCAGGACGACGAAGTGCTCCTCCGGCTCGTCGCGGCCCGCCTGGCCCACCACCCACGCGGTGCCACCCTCGACGAGCATGTACAGCTCGTTGCAGAGCGCCGGCAGCAGCCAGTCCGGCGCTCGCCAGTCGCGCAGCCGGGCGGCCAGCTCGTCGTGCCAGGTCTCGATCGCGCCGGCGAGCTCGTGCCGCTGCGCGAGCAGCGCTCGACCGATCTCGCGCGCCGCGCCGCCGCCCCGGCCGAACCGGCGCGTATGCGAGCGGTGCCAGGGGTGCTGCCCGCGGTCACCGAAGCGGACCAGCGGCAGGTCCCAGGCCAGCACCAGCGCGACGGTCCGCGACTGGCCCGGCTCCAGCCGCACCCTGACGGCAGCCGCCAGCCCCGGACGCGCGCTCGGGTCCGACACCGCCGGACCAGGCTGACGCACCGCCTGCCACAGGCCGCCCGCCAGCGTCGCGTAGTCGTCGTCTCCGCCCAGCGCGCGCGCCGCCGTCTCGTCGCCGCCCTCCGCGACGACGACGAAGCTCGCCTGGGCCGCCGGCAGCTGGGCCAGCACGGACGCGGCATCGACGGCGAACTCGATCGGTCCCGCCGGCGCCAGCGACGCGTCGTCGACCGGCAGCTCGAACGCGAGGGCCGCCGTCAGCTCGCAGGCGGTCTCCCTTTCGCTGGTCAGCGTGAGCTCGAAGCAGCCGACCGGCCAGCCGCTCTCGTCCTCCCGGCCCGGCACGACCGGCGACCACTGCCGCACCTCGACGCGCACGCCCCCGGTCAGCTCGGGCCTGTACCGGTACCAGGCGAACGGGAAGAGGGCCTCGTACTCGCCCACGGGCTGGTCCGGTTCACCGGCCGGCGCCAGTCCGGCCGGACGCGTCTCGGTGCCCGGCGCCACGAGCGCCACGGGGCCACCCTCACCAGCCAGCTCCACACCGAGCCAGCTCCCGGGCGCCGGCTTGTAGCGGTAGTGGCCGGCGGCCAGGTGCCAGCGTGCGAACCGGCCGTCGTGATCGCGGCCGATGGAGCCGGTGCCCAGGCCGCCGAGCGGCAGGCCCTGGACCGTTCCATCGTCCGTCAGATCCTGGTCCGGCTTCGCCACGAAGGGGTTCGGATGCCTGGCGCCGATGGGGCGGCGCCATCCTCGCAGTGCGCTCACTTGACCGCTCCCGCGGTGAGACCGCTCACCATGTGCCGCTGGAGGAAGAGGAAGATCAGCGCCGGTGGCACGCAGACCGCCGTCGCGGCCGCCATCAGCAGCTCGAAGTGTCCGTACGCCTGACCGATGAAACCCCGGATGCCCACCGGGATCGTCTCGGTGTTGACCGAGTTCGTCATGACCACCGCGAACAGCAGCTCGTCCCAGGCGGTGAGGAAGACGTAGGTGGCCGTGGCCACCAGGCCCGGGAGGGAGAGGGGAAGCAGGACGCGCCTGAACGCGCCCATCACCGTGCAGCCGTCGACCTGCGCGGCCTCCATGAGCTCGCGCGGGATCGCGGCGAAGTAGCCCCGCAGGATCCAGATCGAGAGCGGCATGAAGAACGCGACGTAGAGCAGGATCAGGCCCTGGTGGGTGTCCACGATCTGGGCGCCCGTCACGTTCTGGACCTGAATGATGATCAGGTAGATGGGGAGCAGGAACATGATCCCGGGCAGCAGCTGCGTCGCCATCACGGCGATGCTGTACGTGCCCGCACCGCGGAAGCGGAAGTAGGCCAGGCCGAAGCCGGAGAGCGACGCCAGGCCCACCGAGATCACCGTCGCCACCCCGCAGATGATCAGCGAGTTGCGCAGGTAGAGGGCCAGCTTCAGGTGCTGCCACATCAGGACGTAGTTCTGGAGGTGCAGCGCCCGCGGGTCCGGCAGGAGGGACAGCTGGCTGCCGCTCAGCAGCTCGAAGTTGGTCTTCACGCTGGAGACCAGCATCCAGTAGATGGGGAACACCGTCAGCACCACGATCAGACCCAGCAGCAGCGCCTGGGGCGCGGTGAGCCGGGACGATCCGAGCCGACGGCGAGGACGCACGTGGTGCCGGAGCGAGCCGATCATCGCGCTCTGAGGTCCTCCCGGAATGACAGGTACCAGATGGCGACCAGCACGACGGCGACCAGCATCAGCATGACCGAGGCGGCCGCGCCGACGCCGAGATTGAGCTGGCCGAAGCTGTTGCGAAAGATCATCGTGGGCAACACGTCACCCCAGTCGCCGGCGTAGCCGGTGCCGCGACCGAACATCGTGAAGACCACATTGAAGCTGTAGACCGTGCTGATGATCCCGAAGAGCAGCACCACCGCCATCACGGGCCGCAGCATCGGCAGCGTGATGTAGCGGAGTCGCTGCCACGACGTGGCACCGTCCACCTGTGCGGCCTCGTAGAGGTCGGCCGGGATGCCGGCCAGGCCGGCGGAGAGCATCAGCATCATCTGCGGGAAGTTGCGCCACGCTGTGGGAACGACGATCGCGACCATGGTCAGAGGCCCGAGCAGCCAGAAGGGCCGGATGGGCAGGTGCAGGACGTCGTGCAGTACGTGGTTCACGATCCCGGTGTCCGGCTGCCACATGAAGCCCCAGAGGATGCCCACCACATAGGTGGGCACGATCCAGGGCAGCAGCAGCAGCGTGCGCGCCAGACCGCGACCCCGGAAGTCACGCGTGATGAGCAGCGCCGCCGTCAGGCCGCCCAGGAGGGCCAGCGCGTTGACGGAGACGGTGTAGATGACGGTGTTGCGCGCCGCCTCCAGGAACTGCGTCCGGAGAGGGCTGATCGGATCGAACAGGATGTACGAGAAGTTCTGGATGCCCACGGACGGCGCGCCGAGGAACTCGCGGACGTGGCCCTGGTTGAGCCGCAGCGTGGACGTGTAGAGGCTGATCCCCATCGGGATGAAGTGAACGAGGAGGAGGAACGCTCCGGCCGGGGCCAGCAGCAGGTACGGCAGCAGCTGGAGCCGGTGGGCGCGTCGCGGCCGCCGCGCAGGCCCCTCCCCCGGGACGGGGGAGGGGAGCCGGGGGGCCGCCTCGAACGCTTCTCGCTCGGTGTCCTGTGCGATCATCGGATTGGGTGTGGGGCGGGGCGGCGATGTGCCGCCCCGCTCTGCTGACTCACTGCGACTGCTGGATCGCGGCGTCGATGTCCTGGCCGGCCTTCGTCATGTCGTCCTTCACGACATTCCTGGAGACCGGCCCGTTGCTCTGCGCGACCTGGTCCCAGAGCGTTCCGAAGTCCTTGACCAGCGCGGTCTCGATCGGGCCCCAGGCCGCGATCATCGGATAGGACTTGCCGAACTGCAGCTGGTCCTTGAAGGCCGTGTCGTAGGGGTTGTTCGCGAACACGGGCGCGCTCGCGGCGGAGACCCGCGCGGGGAACAGGCCCACCTTGGGCACGTAGGTCGGCTGGGCCTGGTTGGTCATCCAGCGCACCCACTCGTAGGCCGCCGCCTCCTGCTTGGAGCTCTTCAGGACGGCCAGGTTGCTGCCGCCGAAGAAGACCTTGTGATCCTTCGGGCCCGCCGGAAACGGCGCGGTGCCGAACCCGGCCTTGGCGGCAACGCTCTCCGCGTAACCGCTCGACGACGCCGGCGTCTGGAGCTGTTGCGCCAGCGTGGGCGGGTCCGTCGTCACGGCGAACTTGCCAGCGGCGAACAGCGCCTCGACCTCGTTGTTGGCCTTCCCGAGCACCGCCCTGTCGACGTACTTGGAGGCGAGCGTCGTGTACTGGTACACGCCGTCGACCGACGCGTCGGAGGAGATCGTCGACCTGGTGCCGTTGGCGTTGACATAGTCGCCACCAGCGTCCCAGATCCACGGCGCGAAGTTGTGCACCACGTCATATGCGTTCTTGCCGGGGATCCCGAACGCCTGGATCTTGCCGGAGGCCTGGATCTTCGACAGCGTCTGGTCGAAGGAGTCCCAGGTCGCGAACGCCGTGCTGGGGTCGATGTTGAGGCTCTTCAGGACGTCCGCGCGGTAGTAGATCGCCCTGGTGTCGATGAACCACGGGATCGCGGTGGTCTGGCCGCTGCCGGTCAGGCCCGAGCTCGACCAGGCCGCCGGCACGAAGGCCGACTTGCCGCCCAGGCCGTCGATCTCGGCCTGGCTGAACGCGTGCAGGCCGCCCGTCTTCGAGAAGGCGCCCACCCACGTGGTGCCCAGCTGCGTCACGTCCGGCCCGACCCCGCTGGTCAGGGCGGTCGAGATCTTGCTGAAGGCATCACCCCAGTCGACGAGCGTCCCGTCGACCTCGATGTTCGGGTGCGCCGCGTTGAAGGCGTCGATCTCCGACTTGACGTACGCGTTGGGGTCGGACCCGTTCGGCATGTACCAGAACGAGACCTTCACCTTCGGCTGGCTGGCGCTGTAGCCCACAGTCGTGGTGTTGCCGGTGTTGGTGCCGGAACCACAGGCCATGACCAGGAGCGACGCGAGCGCGACCATCGTGGTCGCACCGAGGCTCCTGCGGAACGCAATCATCTTCCTCTCACCTCTCGTGTGTGTTGGGGGCTGACGCGCCCCGCGACCCATCGTCCGATCCGTTGGCCTCGGACGGATCCGTCTCCCTCTCCCGAATGCGATCACCTCCTTCTCCCACGCTGGACTCGCGGACGACCAGCTCGGTCGCGAGCACGACCTGTCGCGGCACCTGGCGGCCGGACGCCAGCGCGGCCAGCAGCAGCCTCGCCATCTCCCGTCCCATCTCCTCGGTCGGCTGCCGGACGCTGGACAGCGGCGGCATCGTGGATGCGGCGATAGGCGAGTCCTCGTAGCCGACGACGGCCACGTCGTCGGGCACCCCGCGACCAGCCTCGCGCAGGGCCTGCAGCGCGCCCGCCGCCATCAGGTCGGAGGCGGCGAACACGGCGTCCAGATCGGGACGGCGTTCCAGGAGCGCCCGCATGCCGGCGAACCCGCTCTCCTGGCTGAAGTCGCCCGGCTCCTCCAGGTCGGGCTCGCCGGTCAGATCCGCGAGCTCCAGCGCCTGGCGGTAGCCGTTGCGCCGGTCAAGGCCCGGCGGCATGTCGAGCGTGCCCATCAGCGTGGCGATCCGCCGGCGGCCGAGTTCCGCCAGGTGGCGCACGGCCGACAGCGCGCCCGTCCGATTGTCCACGTCGACCCAGCTGATGGAGGGCTGGTCACGTGGCGGCCGCCCCCCGACCACCACCGGGACGCGCCGCTCGACCAGGCGCGCCGGCAGGGGGTCGTCGCCGTGCAGGGAGACGAGCAGGGCGCCGTCGACGTGCCCCGCCGTCAGGTAGCGCGCCACGCGCGCCTGGTCGTCGACACCCTGTGGCAGCAGCAGCACCAGCTGGCGCTCCTGCGCGGCGAGCGCCTCGGCGATGCCCCGCACGAGCCGCGGGAAGAACGGCTCGCCGAAGAGGCGTGCGCTCGGCTCGGGGATGACCAGGGCGACCGAGTCGCTCCGGCCGGTGACCAGACTGCGGGCCGCGCGGTTGGGGACGTAGCCGAGCTGCCTGGCTGCCCGCTCGACCGCCCGCCGCGCTTCGTCACTGACGCGCGGGCTGGCGGTGAACACCCGCGAGGCGGTCGCCCTCGACACTCCGGCGGCCCGAGCCACCTCCTCGAGCGTTGGGGTTCGAGGCTTGATGGACACCGCTTGTGGGAGCGCTCTCACAGGAGCTTTGTAGCGTTTGCGCGGGAATCTGTCAAGTGGCCAGCGCCTCAGGTGGAGCGGCGGCCGCCGATCATCCGGAGCTGTACGCGGAGTGGCGCCAGGGTGCGGTCGCGCAGACAACTTCGCAGCAGCCCGTACTGATAGCACACGTCATCGAGGACGTACGCCGCCAGGAACGCAGGCAGACTCTGGCGCGGACTCAGCCGCCACCAATCGGCCACCGCCGGCGCCAGCTCCAGCATCGCAAGGGCCGCGAGCAGCCACGGCCGAGACCGCCTGAATGAGAGCGCTGCCACAGCCGCCGGACCACCATAGTA